>JBOFFO010000123.1:0-1554 GCA_051648665.1 Beijerinckiaceae bacterium
GATTCGCAGGCAAAGTTTGAGGATTCCACCCTTGTCGGAGGCAAAACGGTGGAAAGCGTCACGCGCCCCGCCGGCGCGTCTGTCCCAGCCCCATTTCCTTGGCAAGCTGGGAACGCGCCTTGGCATAGTTTGGAGCAACCATGGGATAATCAGCGGGCAGCCCCCATTTTTCCCGGTAGGCTTCCGGCGACATGTTGTATTGCGTACGCAAATGCCGTTTCAAAGATTTGAATTTCTTCCCATCCTCCAAACAAACAATGTATTCGGGATGGACGGATTTCTTGACCGCAATAGCAGGCTTGCTGAGTTCCTGAGGCTGCTCCGCTGGGCCAGCATCAATCCGCGTCAACGTGCCATATATGGTACGAATCAGATCGGGCAATTCTGATGACGCAACTTGGTGGTGGCTGACATAAGCCGCCACAATCTGCGCCGTGAGTGCCACTGGGTCTTTCACGTTTGCATTGTCCATGGAACGACCCTGTTTGATTGCCGGGAATCCACAACAACCCGACTCATTTTTACTTGGAAATACAGTAGGCGGTGTGCCTGCTTATTTCAATGCCTTTCGGTTTTACTGACTATCATTGACGCCCTTCAAGTCTGTTTGCATAAAAGTTCTGAATCATCAGCGGCTGGCTTGCACGGCGCCTCCGCCAACCCTATTGCATGTCAAATGCGCCATAGGCGCGCGATCCACACGCTTGCCACGAAGATGTTCTGATTTCGCATACCGAACAGAGCTGAACTTTCGGCTGCATATCCTCCAACCACTCAATCTTTCGCGGGCTGGCCAACAATGACCGATGAAAAAAGAATTTTTGCGCCAATCGCTGCACGCAAGGATCACAGTTTTACCCTGCACGGCCAATCAATTCAGGATGAGTATGCGTGGTTAAAGGCCGAAAATTGGCGCGAGGTTTTGAAAGATCCGGCCAAACTGCCGGATGAAATTCATGCGCATCTCGTTTCAGAAAATGCATACACTGAGTCAATTCTCGGTTCTCTGACGGCGCTGAAGTCTGAGCTGATCAAGGAGATGCGCGGGAGAATCAAGGAAGACGATTCATCTGTACCTGCGCCCGATGGAGCCTATGCGTATTTTTCCCGCTTCCGCACCGGCGGGCAGCATGCCCTGATTGGACGCCAGCCGCGCGATGGCGGCGATGAGACCATTCTTCTCGATGGAGATGCGTTGGCCAGCGGGCACGCTTTTTTTCATCTCGGCGGCTCAACGCACTCTCCCGACCACCAGTTGCAAGCCTGGAGCGCCGATGATCGCGGCTCTGAATATTTTACGATGCGCATCCGGCAGTGGGACACAGGTCATGATCTGCCAGATGAACTCATCGAAACAGAAGGGCATGCAGTCTGGTATAACGATTCAAAGGCCCTACTGTATGTGCGTCTCGACGACAATCATAGGCCGCGCCGGGTCTATCGTCATATCCTTGGCACCGCGCAGAACGATGATGTGCTGATCTATGAGGAGCAAGACGAAGGCTGGTTCGTGCATATCCGCCGCAGTGCCTCCGGCCGCTATGCGATTATTGA
>JBOFFO010000124.1:0-18088 GCA_051648665.1 Beijerinckiaceae bacterium
GCACATACGCCCCATGCTGTTCTATTCATCAAGCTTGATGCGACAGGCGAAGCGCGGAAAGCGGCGGGTGAGCATATGTGGAACGATACTGTGGCGTTGTATGATGCCATTCTGCGCGAGATGTTCACCGCCAACACACAGATTCTCGAGGCAGGGGATCGCTACTTGGTCTTGATTGGCAATGAGCCTGAAGAGAAAGTGCGCATAGCCTTACCGGAAATCCGGCAGGAACTGGAAAAGACGCTGCGCTTCTCTGTTGGCGCCCGTTATGATGTCATTGGAGCGGACCAGCTGCGCCGCATGTTGAGCCACTGAGCGCCCGATGAGCTATGGGCAGTGGATTCAGAATGCACTGGATATGGCAGGCAGCCTGCCATTTTCGGGCATTGTCGGGATTCTCTGGTTTACGCTTGCCTTTGAGGTGCCGCGTTATGCGCTGACATATATTCCTGCGCTGCTAATTATTTGGCGAGGGAGAAAGGCGGCCAAAACAGCCTTGCAATCGCTCGGCCGTGTCTCGGTGCTGGTGGCTGGCCACAATGAAGCAGACGCCATCGAAAAGTGCATTCTTTCGCTTCAGGAACAGACATTTCGTGATTTTGAAGTGATTTGCGTTTCTGATGGATCGACCGATGAGACATTTGCAATCATGGCCCGGCTTCAACGGGAGGGCCTCGTTGATAAGATTGCAGAATGCCAAATCCGTGGCGGAAAGTCATCGGCGATCAATCTTGGCATGCGCCTTGCAACGGGCGACATTGTCGTGGTTATCGATTGCGACTGTTCTTTTGAACCGGATGCATTTGAAGAGCTGTTGCGGCCATTTTCTGATCCGCAAGTGGCTGCTGTCAGCGGCACGGTTCTAGTGCGTAATGGCGAGAAAACCATCACGGCGTCATTGCAGGCCATCGAATATATGGTCTCGATCTGTCTGGGTCGCACGGCCCTCGACATGTTTGGTCAGCTTTCGATTATATCTGGCGCGTTCGGCGCCTTTCGCTCTGCAGCTTTCACGCATGTGGGCGGTATGGACCCCGGGCCGGGCGAAGATTTTGACCTGACCATTCGCCTGCGTATTGCAGGATACAAAATTCGCTACGCGCTGCGCTCTGTATGCTACACAGACGTTCCTGTGAGCTTATTCAACCTGTTCCGTCAGCGCGCGCGATGG
Organism: Beijerinckiaceae bacterium; assembly: GCA_051648665.1. Classification (GTDB taxonomy): domain Bacteria; phylum Pseudomonadota; class Alphaproteobacteria; order Rhizobiales; family Beijerinckiaceae; genus Terrirubrum. The sequence continues at coordinate 1,172 of JBOFFO010000124.1, forward strand.
GAACGTGATGCAGTCTGGATCCGCTTTCGAAAATATGCGTGGACGTTGAATCCGTTTCGCAAGGACATGCCGATCAAGGAACTGCCGCATCAGCTCGATTTTCTCTTTTTCGATGTGATTGCCTCGATTATTTTCCCGTTCTTTCTGGTGTCGGTCTTTTATAATTTTGGCGTTGGCTACGGGCTGTTCATGCTGCTTGTGCTCTATGTGCTGACGTTGCTTTTGGATCTATTCACTTTCACCTGCGCCGTCATGGCGTCGGGCCGATCCTATTACTGGCGTTTCTGGCCCTTTCTGCTGATTTATGGGCCGTTCAAAGGTTATATCATGCGGTTTGCGCGGCTTTATTCCTGTACAGAGGAATGGATTTATTCGGCTTCTCGTTCGGATAATTTTGCCCCGCCAAAGGTTAATGCCTGGATCAGCTGGAAGTGATTTCAATGCTTTACGCCCAGACTTAAGATTTTGTTAATCCCAACCCACGGATTTTTCCGCAGCCGTAACCGGCAGGAAAGGACAACCGGGCTACAACCGGCGGCAACACGCAGCCGGAAAAGGCCCGTTCATGATCAAGGCTCTGAAGACCAGGGTCCGTCCCGACAACCTTCACAATCAGGTGCGCGCCGGTGGCCAAAGCCTCGCGCGCCGTATCTATCTGTGGAGTGTTGCCAGTGTGATCGGCGGCGTCGCGTGGCTGTTCGTCGGGCCGATCCTGTTTCTGGAAGCCGATGCGCTGGTCATGAAGGACCGCACCATCGTCTCGTCCGATTACAACGCGCGTGTCACAGCCGTGCATGTGAAGCCGGGCGACATCGTCAAGGCTGGGCAAAAAATTGTTTCCGTTGATTCGGCTGAGACCGTTGAGAAGATTGCCGATCTTGTGACGCGTTTGTCCCAGATGACCTCGCGTGAGGCGCAGCTTAATTCCCGTGCGCGATCGATTGCGACGCTGTTGCCCGTGGCGCGCGAGCGCAAGGCGCGGGCCTTGGACAATGTGGAGCGCATGCGCGGCTTGATGGCCAAGCATCTGACCACCAATACGCGTGTGTCCGAAGCGACGCGGGAATTGTTTGAAGCTGAGAAGGATGAGGCGCAAATCGGTTCGGAAGAATTCTCCTTGCGCGATGAAATGCGTGCCGCAACTGCATCACGCAAGGAACTGGAAATGCTTCTGGCGTCTATCCGCCGGCTGTTCAATGAAGGCAACATTCTGGCTCCTGTTGACGGAACGGTCGGGCCTAAGGTCATCAATATCGGGCAAGTGCTGAAACCCGGCGATCCTGCATTGGAAATTTACCGGGGCGATGCCTATGTGATCGGCTATATGCCAACCAGCCGGCTTTACTCCATCGGCGTTGGGGATACGGTTGTCGTCACTGATGGCACGATGCGGACGCGCGGCACGATTGAACGTATTGAAGCAATGGCTGAGGCAGTGCCGCCGGAGTTTCAGTCGTCTTTTCGCTCGGTTGACCGGCAACAGGTCATGCGCATTGCGGTCAATGACGATGATGCATCCCGCTTCCCCATAACGGGTAAGGTCAGGGTGGTTGGGGTCTTCACACCGACGAATGTGACATCCATGATCAAGAGCGCGATGGCGACAATTGCCGGCTCGGTCTTGCGCTTGGCCGGTGTCGATCCCGTCCATGTGTTTGGCGAGCAAACCATGTTTGCGCGCCGCCCGGCTTCTGATGATGATATTTTGACCGGGGCGATTGGCAAACGCTGAGCTGTGCCGCCCCGTTATGTGGGCGTTATTTTTCCGACACGCCAGATTTTCCCGACTCGTTCAATTTCGAGCCGCATGCGCGCCAGACGGTCAATGCCTGACTGTGCATCAGTCTTCTTCGGCGCAATGTAAACAATCTCGCACTGGAAGACGTTGGCGGCGGGTTGGCATTCGGCCGAGCGAATGCGGTCCAGAGGAATGCGCACATCAGCCAGGTGCGCGCGTTCAAGCGCGGCGACAATATCATTTTTTTGTGGTGCGTCGGATGCGCAGCCAGCCAGCAGGGCCGTCATGCCGAGGTATAAAAAGTTGCTGTTGCGCATTGGCTCCACCCTGAGCCAATGATCGCCACATGTGGTCAATGCCGGTTTCAGCAATTTTGCGCGTCGTGATTGCAGGGCGCGTGTGGTCAGATCATGCTGCGCAGCCTGCGTGCGGCTTCTGTCGCTGCGGGGTAGTCAATCTTTCCGGACCCCATGACGGGCAGGGCGGCAACGACGAGAATGGCGCGCGGAACCCACAGTTCGGGGTAGCCCTGTTTGCGTGCCTCCTGCAACAGTGCGTCGCGTTCGGCGTCAGGCTTGTCGGTTACCAAGACAATCTGTTCGCCTTTCTTGGGATCAGGAATCGTCACGACGGCGTGCGAGAATTGCGTCCAGATGCCGGTCACGAGTGTCTCCACTGCGGCCAGTGAAATCATTTCACCGCCGATCTTGGCAAAGCGCTTGGCGCGCCCGCGGATGCTGACGAGGCCGTTGTCTATGGAGACGATATCGCCGGTGTCATGCCAGCCATCCTCCGGCGGCACGATTTTTCCCGGGGCATCAGCGTGCATATATCCAAGCATCACGTTAGGACCGCGCACCGAGAGTCGGCGCGCATCGGTGAGGCCTTCAACATCAGCAAAACGCATCTCGATTCCCGGCAATACTTCGCCCACAGAACCTGGCGTGTTGCTGCGTGGCAGGTTGCAGGCAATCACTGGCGCGCATTCGGTGCAGCCATACCCCTCCAGAATGACCGTGCCAAATTTATCCCACATGCGCCGCGTTTCATCGCGCACCTTCTCGGCGCCGGCGATCACATAGCGGATTGTCGAGAGGTCATCCTTGTCAGCAGCGCGCGCATAGCTTTGCAAGAATGTGTCGGTGGCAAACAGGATTGTTGATTTGGTTTCGCCAATCAGTTTTGGGATCTGCTTGAAATGCAACGGGCTTGGATAGAGCACCACCTTGATGCCATTCAGAAGCCCGGTGAGCAGCCCTGCCGTGAGGCCAAAGGAATGAAAGACCGGCAGCGGATTGAAAATGGTGTCGCGTGATGACAGCAGACCGGCGGCGTGCTGGAAAATCTGTCCGGCGTTGGCATTGATGTTGGCGTGCGACAGCACAACCGCTTTTGGCGTGCCTTCCGATCCTGACGTAAACAGAATAATGGCCGGTGCGTCCGGTTCAATGTGTTGCTGGCGATGAATGAGTCCGGCAAAGAATTTGGCGATAACACCGCCGATTTTTTCGAGGCTGGTGAGGGATTTGCGGACATCCTCCAGATAGACGATGCGGCGCGGCCCGGCTGCATCGCCCTCATTGGTTTCGAGCGCATCGATCACGGGTTGCAATTGCGCCGTATCGACAAAGCGGCGCGAGGTCACGATGGTGCGGATTTCTGCCGTGCGCGCCGCAGCCTGAAGGTTGCGCACGCCAGCGGTGAAATTCAGCATGGCCGGCACGCGGCCATAGAGTGACAGGCCAAGCAGCAAGGCCACCGTGCCGTTCATATTCGGCATCAGTATGCCGACCGCTTCCTGTTTTTTGCTGATCGCGCGCATTTTGCCGCCAAGGATCAGCGCCGCCAGCAACAGCCGGTCATAGGTCAGCGGCGCCCGTTCGGGATCCTCGATGATCGGCATGCCACGGCCATGCCGGCCGCGCGCCTCAAGGAAAGCGTTGAACAGGGTGCGGCGTGAGGAGGTAGCGTCAAAGGGCGTCATGCCGGCCATTTAAGCGGCAAAAGGTGCGGACGCGCTAGGGGCGGCAGGGAGGTGATGAGACAGCCGGCCTTGTGCGGTTTAGCCGGCGCTGCCTTTGGCAATCGGTTCCTGAAAGGACAGGCCCATATCCCACGGGAAGTAGATCCAGGTATCCTGCGACACTTCGGTGATGAAGGTTTCGACTGTCGGCACGCCCTGCGGCTTGGCATAGACCGTGGCGAAATGGGCATTCGGCAGCATATCGCGCACCACCCGTGCGGTTTTGCCAGTATCGGTCAGGTCATCGACCACCAGCACACCCTTGCCCTTGCCGTCGCCAATGGCTTTCACCGAGGGAGCGATGTCCTTCAGCACGCTTAGCTCGCCCTGATTTTTGTAATCATGGTAGCTGGCAATGCAGACGCTCTCGATCATGCGGATATCGAGTTCGCGGGCGACGATGGCCGCAGGCACCAGCCCGCCACGGGTGATGCAGACGATAGCCTCAAACGGCCCTTTGTCCGCCAGCCGCCAGGCAAGGGCGCGCGCATCGCGGTGAAACTGGTCCCATGAAACGGGGTAGATTTTCGGCTGGCCGCTGGGTGACATGTCGAACCTGTGAGACTTTGATGCGTTTGGCAGCCGCTTTAGCACCGCCTGCGGCAGACCGGGAGGGGGCGCGGCCTCCGGTCCACAGCCAGCAAAATTTTGCCGCCTTCACTTCACCGCCGGTTCACTTTCACTACATTGTCATGCAGACGTAAAACGCCTGTCATGAGACTGATGCTGACGTGACCGATTGTGTTGCCCCTGCCGCGCCGCCCGGCTCGATCCGTCACCGGATCGAGGCTGCGTGGCATCGCCTGGGCTGGGGTGACCGGGCGCTGGCGGCCGGGCTGGTCGCATGGGTTGCCTTTGTCGGCGACAGCGAGCCGGACTGGTATTATTTCATTCCAACCATGGCGGCCTACTTGTTTGTGGCAGCCCTGACGTTTGCCGTGACAGTGCGGTGGCGCTTTGCACTGATTTTCACGGCGCTGCTGTTTCTCGGCATCTACGGCATTTCATGGTTCAAGTATGAAATGGTGGCGATGAAATTTCACGTTTATGACGTGGTGTTTCACGGTTTCTCACCCACCCAGTTTGCCTTTTTCGTGACGACCTTTCCGAAGGTTGCGGCAGCGGCGTTCGCGCTCTTGGGTCTTGGGCTTTACGGGTTGTGGCGGTTATGGCGCGCCGAGCCGCGCGTGACGTATGCGCCGCTCCTGTACCGGCTGGCGGTTGCCGGGCTGGCCGGCCTTGGCGCGGTGACCAGTGCGCGGACGCTGTTTGCGAACAATGCCGACTTTTTCACGTCGCGGCATTATTATCTCTCGAGCTTCATTTTTTCCTTCGGCGATCTTGGCGCGCTGACGAAATTCGGCGGTCTGGTTGAAGCCCACGCTGACCCGGCGGCGGATGCGCTGCCGGTGGACGGGCGCATCAGTTGCGCGGCCAGTGCGGCGCGACCCTCGATCGTTCTGTTCCTGAATGAATCAACCATGCCGCCGGGCATCTATCCGAACATTGTTTTCCCTGACGAGACGAAGCCGCTGTTCACATCCTTCGATGGCAAGCAGCGGCGCCTGCGTGTCGAGACATTCGGCGGCGCAACATGGTTGTCGGATTTCTCGGCGTTGACGGGCTTGTCAACGTGGTCGTTCGGTTCGATGCGCAATTTCGTCGCGCCATTCATGACGGGCCGGGTGGCCCATTCGCTGCCGCAATATCTCAAGGCCTGCGGCTATGAGACCACGATGATCTATCCGTCGAAGGCGGACTTCGCGGGATCGGACCGGTTTTACCAATCGATTGGCTTTGATCATCTGATTGACCGGGCTGTGCATGCGGCGCCGGATGAGCGGCAGCGGGACTCATTTTATCTCGGTCTGGCGCTGGAAGCCTTGCAGCGCGGGGCGAAAACAGGCCGGCCGCAATTTATTGCCGTGTCCAACATGGGGCCGCATTCGCCGTGGGATTATCATTTTGATCCGAAGGCCGGTCAGCGCGGAAGCTGGAACGGCGATGCGGAGCTCGATGAATATATGTGGCGGCTGGTGCTGGCCGAGCGGGACCGCAAGGCGTTTCGCGAGAGCGCTGCGCGCAGCATGCCGCAGGAGAAAATCCTGTTCGTGTCCTATGGCGACCATCAGCCGGCGCTGAAGAAAATTCCGCTCAAGGATATCGTCGAGGTGGCGAATGATGGCCGCTCCGACAAGCTGCCGCCGACATCCATTGCGTTTGAAACCTACTTCGCCGTGGACGGGCAGAACATGAAGCCCGTTATGCTGGCGGACGAGCCGCCGCTTGTCGAAATTCCCTACCTGTCATCCCTCGTCGTGAAAGCGGCGGGCCTGCCGCTCGATGCCGTCTATCAAAGGCGGCTGGCGCTGATGAAAGAGTGCAGCGGGCTGTATCATACCTGCGCTGACCGGCAGAAAATTCTGACGCTGCACCGCTGGCTGGCGGATTCCGGCTACCTCAAAATTGAATAATCAGCGCAGCGTGGCGCGAATATCATCGAGCATGCGCCGCACGGCTTCCGCCGCCGCATCCATCGCGGATTGTTCGCGCGCCCGCACCACGAGATTGGTGCGCGGCTGGCCACTCTCATCCCAATAGGGATAGGAGCCAATCATTGTCTCAGGATGGTGCTTGGCCACTTCGCGCAGGGCGGTGCCGAGGTCGCCTTCCTTGATTTCCGAATTGATGGTGGTGGAGAGCATTTTGCGCCCGGTCTTCAGCGTCGGGGCAACACCATCGAGCATCGCCTGCATGATCACTGGCACACCGGCCATGACGATGACATTGCCGATGCGAAAGCCCGGCACCTTGTTATAGGAATTATAGACCAGCTCTGAACCCTGCGGCGTGCGCGCCATACGCAGGCGCGCCTCGTTCAACTCCTCCGGCTTGAAGCGTTCGCGCATCACAGCGACAGCGCGCGGGTCCACATCAATGGGAACGCCGAAGGCTTTCGCCACGCAATCGGCGGTAATGTCATCATGGGTCGGACCGATGCCGCCGGTGGTGAAGACATAGGTGTAGCGGGCGCGCAGCGCATTCAGGGCCTCGACGATGGCGTCCTCGTCATCGGAGACGACGCGGACCTCCTTCAGGTCGATGCCGATGTTGGTCATGTATTCGGCGATATAGCCGATATTCTTGTCCTTGGTCCGGCCGGACAGGATTTCGTCGCCAATCACGAGCAGGGCGCAGGTTACAGGGGCGGTGTCAGTCATGGCTGCGGCCTTCTCCGGCGGTCAGGTGGGACCGCTGTATCGGGCTTCGCCCGGCTGTTGAAAAGGCCTGTTGATGGCCCGTGCATCACGATTGCGCGGATGCGCCGGGGAGCGGCACATGCCGCCCATGCGCAATCCACCCCTGCAAGGCGGCACGCTGATCAAGCGCTACAAGCGGTTCCTCGCCGATGTGCGTCTCGATTCCGGCGAGGTCGTCACCGCACACTGCGCCAACCCCGGCGCGATGCTGGGCCTGAGCGGGGCGGGTGCGCGGGTCTGGCTCAGCCGCAGTGCGGACCCAAAGCGGAAACTGCCCTGGTCGTGGCACTATGTCGAAACGGATTTCGGCGCAGGGGTGTCGCAGCTTGTCGGCATCGACACCTCTCAGCCCAACCGGCTGGCCGCCGAGGCCCTTCAGGCCGGCCTGATCCCGGAGCTGTCCGGCTACAGCACGATCCGCCCGGAGGTGAAATACGGGCAGAACAGCCGGATCGACTTTCTGCTGGAAGGCGCAGGGCGTCCGCCCTGCTATGTCGAGATCAAGAATGTGCATTTCATGCGGCAGGCGGGGCTGGCCGAGTTTCCGGATTGCCGGACAGAACGCGGGGCCAAGCATCTGCGTGAACTGAGTGCGATGGTGCAGGCGGGTGGCCGGGCGGTGATGCTCTATGTGCTGCAAATGGATGCGGCGCGCTTTACGCTCGCCCGCGACATCGACCCGGCCTACGGCCTTGCATTTGATGCGGCGTTGGCCGTGGGGGTGGAGGCCTTGGCCTACACATGCGCCATTTCTCTGGATCAAATCATGATCGCCCGGCGGATTCCGGTCATCGCCAGCGCCGCCACCGCTTGACGCTGCACGCGCGGGAAGCCACATCGGCACGATGATGATGACCGATGCTGCCCTGTCCGACCGGCGCAAGCCCGGCCATATCAAGATTCACGGGCCGGATGCCTTTGCCGCCATGCGCAAGGCCGGGCGCCTGACGGCCACATTGCTCGACCTGATGGCTGACCATGCCAAGCCGGGCGTCGATACGCTTACACTGGACCGGCTGGCCTTTCAGTTTGCGCTCGACCACAAGGCGCAACCTGCGACGCTCAACTATCGCGGCTACCGGCATTCGATCTGCACCTCGATCAATCATGTGGTCTGTCACGGCATTCCCGACGACAAGCCGCTGCGCGAGGGCGACATCGTCAATATCGACGCGACCCTGATCGTTGATGGCTGGCATGGGGATTCCAGCCGCATGTATGTGATTGGCGAAGCGCCGCGCCGGGCGACACGGCTTGTCGAGGTGACGTATGAGGCGCTGATGCGCGGCATCAGGGCGGTGCGGCCGGGCGGGTTTCTTGGCGATATTGGCGCAGCGATCCAGACCTATGCGGAGGGCGAGCGCTGTTCGGTGGTGCGGGATTTCTGCGGCCACGGGCTGGGCCGCCTGTTTCATGACGAGCCGAATGTGCTGCATTATGGCCGCAAGGGCGAAGGGCCGGAGCTGAAGCCCGGCATGTTTTTCACCATCGAGCCGATGATCAATCTGGGCCGGCCGCATGTGAAGGTGCTCGGCGATGGCTGGACGGCGGTGACGCGCGACCGTTCCCTGTCCGCCCAATTTGAGCACAGCGTCGGGGTCACCGACACGGGCGTGGAAATTTTCACGCTGTCACCGCGCGGCCATACGGTGCCGCCCTACCAGTCGCCATGAGCGAAAAGCGCGACGAACCGCATTATCTCGGCCATCGCCAGAGGCTGCGCGAACGCTTCGTGGAAGCAGGCGCCGAAGCCATGCCGGATTATGAATTGCTGGAATTGCTGTTGACCTTGGTGGTGCCGCGCCGCGATGTGAAAAAGCTGGCCAAGGACATGATCAAGACCTTCGGTTCCTTTGCCGAAGTGCTGGGCGCGCCGGTGCAGCGGCTTACAGAATTTGACGGTATCGGCGAAATTGCTGCGACCAATCTCAAGGTTATCGCTGCGGCATCGGCGCGGATGGCGAAAGGAGCGGTGGCCGAGCGCACCGTGCTCTCCTCCTGGGCGCAGGTGATCGAGTATTGCCGCGCGTCCATGGCTTTCTCGGAAGTCGAGGCGTTTCGCGTGTTGTTTCTCGACAAGCGCAATGCGCTGATCCGCGACGAGGTGCAGCAGACGGGAACGGTCGATCACACGCCGGTCTATCCGCGCGAGGTGGTCAAGCGGGCGCTGGAACTCGCGGCGACGGCGATCATTCTGGTACACAACCATCCATCCGGGGATCCCAGTCCCAGCCATGCGGACATCCGCATGACGAAGGAGATCGCAGCAGTGGCAAAGCCGCTCGGCATTGTCGTGCATGATCACATCATTGTCGGCAAGAACGGGCATGCCAGCCTCAAGGGGCTGCAATTGATCTGAGCCAGTGCTGGCGGCATTCCTGTCCAGATTGCGCGTCATTTTTTCTGGCAACGCTGCGCTAATGACTGATCATGCTGCGCAAAGTTTCGGCAATGGATGCCTTAAGCGCGGGACCTGAATTGACGAATGGCGTCCGGTGCTTGCCAAGGCCCGTCTTATGCTCATGATACAGGCACATTGTGAGGCGCGAGGCGGTGGGCGTGAAGGGCGGGTTTGATGAAATGGGCGGCATGGGTGCGGTGCGCGCGCCCTATGCCAAGCTGGCGCAATGGCTCAATGATGCGCCGCCCGATCTTCTGGCCGCCCGGCGTGAGCAAGCCGAATTTTTCTTCCGGCGCATCGGTATCACCTTCGCGGTTTATGGCGAGGCGAACGCGACGGAGCGGCTGATTCCGTTCGACATGATCCCGCGCGTGCTGACGCGCAAGGAATGGACGCTGCTGGAACGCGGGCTGGTGCAGCGGGTCAATGCGCTCAACGCTTTCCTGCGTGATATTTATGGGCCGAAGGAATGTATCCGCGCTGGCATCGTGCCGCAGGACCTGATCTACCAGAACGAATATTTCCGTCCGGAAATGGACGGCGTCAGCGTGCCGCACGGCATCTATGTCCATATCGCCGGCATCGATATTGTGCGCGTCGATCCGGACACATTTTATGTGCTGGAGGATAATGCGCGCACACCGTCAGGCGTTTCCTACATGCTGGAAAACCGCGAAGTGATGATGCGGCTGTTTCCGGAACTGTTCACGCAACACCATGTGGCGCCGGTGGATCATTATCCTGATTCCTTGCTGGCGACACTGCGATCGGTTGCGCCGCGCTCGTCAGCCGGTGAGCCGACCTCGGTGCTGCTGACGCCGGGACAGTATAATTCCGCCTTCTACGAACATTCCTTTCTGGCTGACAAACTCGGCATTGAGCTGGTGGAAGGGAACGACCTGTTTGTGCGCGAGGACACGGTCTATATGCGCACGACCGAAGGGCCGAAACGGGTTGATGTGATATACCGCCGGCTTGATGATGATTTTCTTGATCCGCTGGCTTTCCGTCCGGATTCGGCATTGGGCGTGCCGGGCCTGATGGGCGCCTATCGCGCCGGCAATGTGACGCTGTGCAATGCGGTGGGCACGGGCGTGGCTGATGACAAGGCCGTGTACAGCTACATGCCGGAGATCGTGAAATTCTTCACCGGCGAAGAACCTGTGCTGAAGAATGTGCCAACCTATCGCTGCCGTGAGCCTGAAACGGCCCGCTATGTGCGCGAACATCTTTCAGAACTGGTGGTGAAAGAGGTGAATGGTTCGGGCGGATACGGCATGCTGGTCGGCCCGCATGCAACGAAAGACCAGATCGCGCTGTTTGGAAAATTGATCGAAGCCAATCCCGATAATTATATCGCGCAGCCGACATTGTCCTTGTCCACATGCCCGACCTTTGTCGCCTCCGGCGTGGCGCCCCGGCATGTGGATTTGCGGCCCTTCATTCTTTCCGGGGCTGATAAGGTGCGGGTTGTGCCGGGTGGCCTGACGCGCGTGGCGCTGAAGGAAGGATCGCTCGTGGTCAATTCCAGTCAGGGCGGCGGCACAAAAGACACATGGGTGCTCGACGCATGATCTGTCCGCTTCACACGAACGTGGTCAACCCGCAGCGGGGCGCAATGCCATGCTGAGCCGCACCGCCGATGCCCTTTACTGGATGGCGCGCTACATGGAGCGCGCGGAAAATCTCGCGCGCATTCTCGATGCGTCTTCGCGGCTGGCAACCATGCCAAGCTCCTATTCCAGCGCGCGCAACGAATGGACGAGCGCGGTTGAGACGGCTGGATGTGCGGACCTGTTTTTCCGGCACTACAAGGATGCAACGGAAAAATCGGTGCGCGATTTTCTGTGTTTCAGCGCTGATAACCCGTCATCGATCCGCAATTGCATTGAGATCGCGCGCGCCAATGCACGGGCCGTTCGAACCGCAGTGACCGGCGAGATGTGGGACGCGATCAATGGCGCATGGCTGGAAATGAAGAATTTCGATAGCCGCACGATGGATCAGGAACGCTTTAATCATTTCCTGGATTGGGTGAAGAGCGTTTCGCTGATCGTCGACGGGTCCGCCTATCGCTCCATGTTGCGGCGCGATGAATATTATTTCACGCGCCTTGGGCTTTATGTGGAACGCGCTGACTCAACCGCGCGCTTGCTCGACGTGAAATATCATGTGCTGCTGCCGGAAAGCGAACAGGTCGGCGGTTCGCTCGATTATTTCCAATGGACGGCGCTCTTGCGCTCCGTGTCTGCGCTAACGGCCTACCATTGGGTTTACAAGCAGAGCGTGAAGCCTTGGCTTGTTGCCGATCTACTGACGCTCAATCGGGAAATGCCGCGGTCTCTGCATGCCTGTTATGAGAGCCTGGTGCGGTTCCTCGACCAGTTGGCCCGGCAGTACGGCCGGATCGGCCCCAGCCAGCGGCACGCCCGCTCCATGCTCAGCCAGTTGCAATCCCTGAAAATGGAAGAAATTTTTCAGGAGGGGTTGCACGAATTCATCACGGATTTTATCGCCTCGAACAACCGGCTGGGTTCGCATATCCATGAGCAGTATTTGACATGAGGAGATGGGCTTGATGCTCGCGCCATGCAGATAAGGATCTTGCACCGGACCCACTATCGCTATGCAGAGTCTGCGCGTGGCATCATCCAGATTCTGCGGTTAATGCCGCGCGGGCATGCGGGTCAGCATGTGCTGGATTGGCGGGTTGAGGTCGATGTCGATGCCAGATTGCGTGAGAGCGAGGACTCTCTTGGCAATATTGTTCACACCCTCGACGCTGATGGCCAGATTCGCGAGTTGACAGTGACTGCTGAGGGGCTTGTTGAGACGCAGGATTTGTCTGGCGTTGTGCGTGGCACGCGCGAGCGGTTTCCGCATCTATTTTTTCTGCGCGCCACGCCCACGACAGCGATCAATCAACAGATGCAAGACTATGCCGCTGACGTGCTTGCCACGCAGGCGCAAGGCGACAGGCTGGCGCAGCTGCACGTACTCATGGCAGCGCTGAATCGCGATATGACCTTTGACACGGATCCGACGCATGTGGCGACCACGGCGCAGGAAGCGTTCGGCTTAAAGCGCGGAGTCTGTCAGGATTTAACCCATATGTTTTGCGGCATGGCCCGCCACTGCGGCATACCGGCGCGCTATGTTTCCGGTTATTTCAAGCGCGGCGATGATGTGATTTTGCAGGATGCAGGGCATGCATGGGCCGAGGCCTATGTGCCGGAGCTGGGCTGGATTGCCTTCGATCCGGCGAACGGCATCTGCGCCACAGATCAGCATGTGCGTGTTGCCATCGGTCTGGATTATTATGGCGCTTCGCCAGTGCGTGGCAGCCGGATAGGCGGGCGCGGTGAAGCGATGACAGTTTCGCTGAGTGTGTCCCAATGGCGTGAGCCACCGGCGCGCACCTATGGGCAAATGCAGCAGGCCGCTTCGTCACAATAATTTGCCCTCTCGACGGGCGGCGGTGCGCGGGTTATGCCGACGCTTGCAAGATAAAGAGGCGTTATTGCGATGACCTATTGTGTCGGCGTGCTGGTGCGGGAAGGTTTGGTGGTGGTGGCGGACACGCGCACCAATGCCGGTCTCGACAATATTTCGACCTTTCGCAAGTTGCAGCTGCTCGACCAGTATCCAGACCGCGTGTTGCTGTTGGCGTCGGCCGGAAATCTTTCGCTCACGCAATCTGTCGTCGGCTATCTGGCGGAAGGCATCGAAAATCCGGATACCGGCGAAGTTGAAACACTGGGGTCGGTTGCGACGGTATTTCGCGCAGCCCAGCTCATCGGCCATGCGGTGCGCAAGGTGCGCGCCATCGAGCATGCGGCGCTTGAGGCGGCGGACATCAATTTCAATGTGTCTTTCCTGTTTGGCGGACAGATTCAAAATGGGCCGATGCGTCTGTTCATGATTTATGCTGCCGGCAATTTTATTGAGTGCGGCGTTGAGGCGCCCTTCCTGCAAATTGGCGAACACAAATACGGCAAGCCCATTCTTGACCGGGCCGTGACGTTCAATACCGAGATTTATGACGCGCTGAAAATCGCGCTGATCTCGATGGATTCCACCATGCGGTCGAATTTGGGGGTTGGCCTGCCCATCGATGTGGCGGTTTTGCGCCGGGATGCGATCCAGCCGGAATTGCGCTACCGGATCGAGGCGGGCGAGCCTTATTTTCACGATTTGCGCGAGCGCTGGTCGGCTGCGCTGCGGCAGGCGCACATCAACATTCCGCGCCCGCCTTACGGCAACAGCTGAATTTTGTCCGGGCAGGGACGCGTTCTGCCGCGTCAGAAAATCCGGTCGATGCCGAGAATAATGGCGAAGATGAAGCTGGCGCTGATGGCCACGCCGATTGCGCCAATGATGAAGCCTGTCGTGACCAGCACGCCGTCGCGCTCGACAAGACCAACACCGACCAGCGCGATGGCAAGGCCCAGCGGAATTTGGCCGATAATCGGGGCTGCCACGAGCAGGCTCAGCGCCATGATCAGCACGGCGATGCCGATGAGCCGCACGAAGGGCGCCCACTCAAAGAAGCTCAGCCGGGGACGGGCAAAGCGCTCCAGCCGGTGAATCATCGGGGTGGCCCGTTCGACCAGCCGTTTCACCTCCGCCGTCTTGACTTCATAGTTGCGGATGCGGCGCGGCAGCCACGGGGTGCGCCAGCCCGCCACCAGCTGCACGGCAAGGCCAGCGATCAGCAGCCCGCTGATGAGCGGAATCGGCGGCACCATGGGGATGCAATTCGGCAGGGCAAACAGCACCATCAGCAGCGCAAACGCACGCGTGCCCAGCACTTCGAGGATGCTGCCGAAGCGAATCGTCTCCCCGTGGCCATTGTTCACAAGATGGGAGAGCAGGTCGGAAATACGGATTTGAGGTGGCACGCAAAGCCCGGAAGGCGACGAGGGAGCCTCCGCATAAAGCATTGCGCGGTTTGTTGAAACCGCTTTTTAAGGAAATGGTAACCGTGTTGGCGTGACTTGGCGGCCCGCCTCAGTGCAGCGTCAGTTCCACGCCCACCGCGCGCAGTTCGGCCGGCTTGATCAGGGTTGAATGGGCAACAACCACGGAGTGGATGGGCCCCTCCAGCTTTTCCCGCCAGAACGACAGGAAAGCGAGCAGCTCCGGGAATTTTGGGGCAAGATCATACTCTTGCCAGATGTAGGTTTGCAGGATCGCGGGAAAGTCCGGGAGCCGGTAGTGAATCCGGGCTGTGGTTAGGCCATAGCCGCTCAACTGGCGCTCAAGATCACGGTGTACCATGCCGATCCTCTTTTCAGGCCGGCGAAAAACCGCATCACCGGCCTCGCCAAAGATGATGCCTCCCGCTAGGTTAAAGGGGAGTTACGGGGTTTTATTCTGTTGCGTGCAGGGCATTTGAAGCTGGTGCGCCGGATTGCCGGCGTGGCGCTTTTGGCGCTTACAGGGGGCAGCCCTGCCGCGGCGCAAGGGCTTCTGCCGGCTTGGCTGACCGGCGCAATGCCCACGGGATTTGAAAACCCTGCACCGCCTGATCTGGTGATTTTTTCCAGCTTCGAGGCGGATGATTTTTCCCGTTACGGCGGTGCCGGATTCAAATGGCGGCCGTCTTTCGTCGACAAGGAAACCGGCTTTGCGGTGATTGCTGCGGCGGGGCATGCGCAATGGCGCGACCAGCGCATCAATGCCGCAGGGCTTGAAGAAACCGTGCAGACCACGCGCGGCAGCCTGCTGATCGGCCGTGATTTCCGGATCGGCACAGGAATTCTCGGCCTGTATGGCGGCATCGAATATATTCGTGAAACGGCGTTTGATCCATTTTCGGATCTGTTGCGCCGGTCGTCACGCGCGGGGGCACGCGTACAGATCGACTGGTGGCAGCGGCCAAGCGAGCGCTCGCTTTTCACACTCAATGTCTCGGCGGGCACTGCGAAACGCGAGGTCTGGGCGCGTGCGGCCTATGGCTATGATCTCTTCGGCTTTGGATTTATCGGGCCGGAATTAGCGGTATCCGCTTCGCGCAAGGATACGATCTGGCGCGGCGGTTTGCACATCAGCGAAATTCCGCTGCGGGGCCTGAAATTGCGCATTGCCGCAGGCGCCGCGCATCAGCGCGGCAGAACCGGCGCATATCTCAGCATTGCGAATTATTACCGGTTCTAGAGCGACAATCCGCGCAGGCGGGTGGGTATGCCGGCAATATTTCCAGCATCGGCGTTGGCGAAGGCCACGCGCAGATGCGTGTCCTGATCGGGACCGAAATAGGAGCCGGGCAGAGCAAGAATGCCGCGCTCCTTCGCCAGTTTCTCCGCCACAGCGCTGGCGCTCACACCGGCGAAGGGATGGCGCAGATAGGCGAAATAAGCGCCGACGGAATCGATGGTCCAGCCATTCACGCCGCTCATCGCCTGCCGGAAAGCCGCAGCGCGGGCGTTGATGTCGGCGCGGTTGTCCTCACGCCAGCCGCGCAGCGCATCAATGGCCCAGGTGACGCCGATCTGGCCGACGCGAGCCGGACAAATCTGTATCGTGTCGAGAATTTTGTGCAAATGTGTCTGCACCGCGCTGCCAGCGATGACGCTGCCGAGGCGGTGCCCCGGAATGGCATAGGATTTCGAAAAGCTGTAAAGCTGAATGACGGAATTGCGCCAGCCGGTCTGCGCAAAAAGCCGGTGCGGTGCAGCGCTGCCGTGGGGCAGAAAATCGCGATAGGTTTCGTCGATCACCAGCCAGATGTTTTTTTCTGCGCACAGTGTTGCAAAGGCGGCAATGGTCGCAGGCGGATAAATTGCGCCGGTCGGATTGTTGGGCGTGACCAGCACGATGGCACGGGTCTTGTCCGTCACCAGCGCGCGGGCCTGCGCCACATCCGGCACGAATCCGTTTTCCGGCATGCAGGGCAAGACGCGCGTATCAAGGCCGAGCAGATCAAGCGCCATCTTGTGATTGAAATACCATGGCGCAGGCAGGATGATTTCATCGCCCGCCTTGGCCAGCGCCATGACCGTGACCACAAAGGCCTGATTGCAGCCGGGTGTGATCGCAATATCATCCGCCGTGATGTCGCCGGCATAGAGGCGGTTCACGTCGCGGGCGACCATCTCGCGCAGCGCCGCGTCCCCCTGAATGACGCCATATTTCGCGCTGGCCGGATCGCGCGCCGCATCGGCGAGACGTTCCAGAAAAGCCGGCGGCGGCGCAACGGCTGGCGCGGCCTGCGACAGGTCGATCAGCGGGCCGAACGCACCGTCATAGGATTGCACCCATGCCTTGGCGGCCGGGATCGGCGGGGTTCCGGTATCGATTGCGTGCGGGTTGAGCGGGGCTGCGGTCACGGTCCCGCCTGCCAGCCATAGACCCAGTCGAAACGCCGGGCCATGCCGTCCGGTCCGAGGCGGCGCATGATGAAATCGCGCGCCCGCGCCTTGAATCCGCCGGCGTGATACGCGCTGGCATTGCGTAAACTGGCCTTCTGCACCTGCGCCGCGCGGCTGATGCG
>JBOFFO010000125.1:0-5057 GCA_051648665.1 Beijerinckiaceae bacterium
CAATGCGGGGCTGCGGCCGCTGATGCTGCCAGCACACGAGAGTTTCTCACATCTCAGCAGCATGATGCTTTATGCTGCGCCGGAAGCTGTGATCGCCGACCAATCCACATCGCCTTGCCAATGCACCGATATGGCGGTCCGGCTCGCGGCCACGCATGACAGTGTGCGCTTTGTGATGGCCTATGGCGACACCGTTCCCAACGGCGTTATTGCGCTCTCCCCTATCGAAGCCATGACGCGCGTTGAGCCTGTTCAAGACCTGTCGCCGGCTACCACTATTTTATGCGGGCGACCGAAAGCTGCGCCTATGGCGTTTGCCATCGATCCGCTCATCGTTGCGGCGACTGATCACGCGGCAGAATCGCGCATCAGTCATGACGACCGTATCCTCATGCCCTTCAGCCTGCACAGCCTTCATGCGCTCGCCTGCGGCATCGGCACGGCACTCATGACAGGCGCGACCTTAACGCCGCTTGATGCACCGGACTCAACCGCGCTGACACAGGCTCTCATTGGTGAACACCCGGTGCGCCTCATCTGGTCAGGTCAGATGGAGGATATTCTGGCCGACCTGCCGCCGCGTCTGGTTCGCTCAGTTACGCTCATTCATCAAGCGCCATGGGAAAGGCAGTCTCATCGCGGCATAAACGCGCCAGTGCCTTTTGCCATCGTTGACGCTTGGAACTTTGATGACCGGATCATGCCGTTGGTGACGCGCCAGGACACCTATCATCCCGCCCACCCAACGGTTTTGCTTCAGCGGCCTGATGCGCTACCCCCGGACGCCGGAACATGCCTCGCGCAGGATAAAAATGGGCGGCTGTTTGCCGCAGGCCAAGCTGTGCAGACCGCATCCGATAGCCATTGGCTCGATCTTGGCATCATGCTGTTCCGCGATCATCATGGCGCCATCGTCGCCTATGAGAATATCACCATGCTGCGGAAAGAGCATTCACGAAAGGCAAGCCCATGAGCCGTGTCACCATCGACATGATTTCCGATGTGGTTTGTCCATGGTGCTATATCGGCAAGCGCCATCTCGATCTCGCCATCGCGTTACGCCCCCATGTCGAAATCGATGTGCGGTTTCATCCCTATCAACTCGATGATACTATTCCAGCCGGGGGCATGCCGCGCATTGAATACATGACCCGTAAATTCGGCAGCGTAGATCGGGTCCGCGAAATTCATGCGCGTATTTCGCACGCCGGCGACGCTGTAGGCATTGCCTTTGCCTTCGACAAAATTCTTGTGTCGCCCAACACGCTTGACGCGCATCGTGTTATCCGGTGGGCCGCTGAAGCTGGTGTGCAAGCGGCTGTCAAAGAGAAATTGATGCAGGGTTTTTTTTCTGAAGGTGAAAATCTGGCTGAACATTCAACACTGGCCCGGCTTGCGGGCGAAGCAGGCATGATGGCCGGTCAAGTGGCCGAATGGCTTGCAACCCCGGAAGATATTGAAACGGTAAAAGCTGACGTAAACCATGCCCGCATGATGGGCGTTCAAGGCGTTCCATTTTTTATTCTCAACGGGAACATCGGGCTTTCAGGCGCGCAGCCGCCTGAAACCATTGCGCAAGCGATTGATTATGCGCTGAACCCGGATTCCCAGGCTCCGCGCGCCTCGTAATCACGCAGCCTTTTTCTCGGCGACTGCAACAATGTCACGCAGGATACGCGATACATTCTTTAATCGCGCTTCCTGCCGTTCAAAGTCCCCAGTAAAAACCACCTTCATATCAGGGCGCACTTTGGCCGATGATCCTTGACGGGCCACATACTGCACAAGCGCTGCCGGATTGGCGAAGGCATTGTCACGGAACGCGACAACCACACCCTTCGGCCCGGCCTCCACCTTCTCGACATTGGCGCGACGGCAAAGCGCCTTGATCGCAACAATCTTGAACAGCTGTTCCACCTCGCTCGGCAGCCGCCCGAAACGATCCTGCAATTCCGCTGCAAAGGCTTCAATATCCTGATCATCGTCGAGTGATGCCAGCCGACGATACAGGCTCATGCGCACATCAAGATCGGGCACATAGCGATCAGGAATGACAACCGGCGCGCCGACTGCAATGGTTGGCGACCATTGATCCGGCGTTTCATCAGCCACGATACCGGCCTTGAACTGCGCGATCGTTTCTTCCAGCATTTGCTGATACAGCTCGTAACCGACCTCCTTGATATGACCTGATTGCTCCTCACCAAGCAGATTTCCGGCGCCGCGAATATCAAGATCATGGCTGGCAAGCTGGAAGCCTGCCCCCAGCGTATCGAGAGATTGCAACACCTTCAGCCGCTTTTCGGCTTGCGCAGTGACTGTGCGATTGGCTGGCAATGTAAATAAAGCATAGGCGCGCGTTTTGGAGCGGCCAACTCGTCCACGTAATTGATACAGCTGACCAAGACCGAACATATCGGCACGATGAACAATCAAGGTGTTGGCTGCGGGAATATCCAGGCCAGACTCAACAATCGCGGTTGAAAGGAGAATATCGTATTTACCCTCATAAAACGCTGTCATGACATCTTCGAGTGCGGTTGCCGACATCTGCCCATGGGCCACAGCGACTTTTGCTTCCGGCACCTGCTCAGCCAGAAAGGCATGCGCATCGGCAATGTCATCAATACGCGGACACACGTAAAATGACTGGCCCCCACGATAGCGCTCACGCAACAGCGCCTCGCGAATGATCAGCGGATCGAACGGGGTCACAAAGGTGCGGACAGCGAGACGGTCAACCGGCGGCGTTGCAATGATCGACAGATCGCGCACGCCCGTCATGGCCAGTTGCAGTGTGCGTGGTATGGGCGTCGCCGACAAAGTAAGAACATGCACTTCCGCTCGCAACTCCTTGAGCTTTTCCTTGTGCGCAACGCCGAAATGCTGCTCCTCATCGATAATGACAATGCCTAGATTCTTGAAACTAATCTGCTTGCCGAGAAGTGCGTGCGTGCCAATAACGATATCAACCGTTCCGTCTGCCAAGCCTTCCTTGACCTTTTTAAGCTCTGCTGATGGTACGAATCGAGAGGCTTGCGCCACTTTTACAGGCAATCCGCGAAATCGGTCTTGAAAATTCTTGAAATGTTGACGCGCCAGCAACGTGGTTGGCACTACGACTGCAACCTGTTTGCCATTCATAGCGACGGCGAAGGCCGCACGCAAAGCTACTTCGGTCTTGCCAAAGCCGACATCACCACAAATCAACCGGTCCATGGGCTTACCGGCACCGAGATCATCGATGACGGCATCAATCGCACCCTGTTGATCCTCTGTTTCCTCATAGGGGAATCCGGCACGGAATTCATCATAAAGACTATCCGGCGGAACGAACCGATCCGCCTGTTTCATAGCGCGTGCTGCAGCGATCTGCATGAGCTTTCCGGCCATTTCGCGGATGCGTTCCTTCATCCGCGCCTTACGCGCCTGCCAGCCGCCGCCACCAAGCCTGTCGAGAACAGCTTCGGCGTCTTCAGATCCATAGCGCGAAAGCAATTCGATGTTTTCTACAGGAAGAAACAGCTTGTCGCCGCCTGCATAGTGTATTTCGACGCAATCATGCGGCGCGTCCTGCACCTTGATGTTTTGCAGGCCGATAAATCTGCCAATGCCATGATCGACATGCACGACGAGATCGCCCGGCGAAAGGCTTGCCGCCTCCGTGATATAATCGGCCGCGCGCCGTTTACGGCCATGCGCGCGCACAAGCCTGTCGCCCAGAATATCCTGTTCCGCCACAATGGCGAAATCTGCCGTTTCGAATCCTGCCTCAAGCCCCCACACAGCCAGCGCCGTCTCATCGCCCCGCAGGGCCTGAACGTGCGAGAGCGCTGAAACCTGCGTCATGCGCTTCAGACCATGATCATCAAGCACAGCGCCAATTCTTTCACGTGAACCATCCGACCATGCGGCCACGATCACACGCTTTTTATCCGCTTGCAGTGCGCGAATGTGGTCAACGACTGCATCAAACACATTGACTTCGCCATTGGCACGCTCGGCCGAAAAATTACGCCCCTGTCTGGCTGCAACATCAAAAATTTGGCGTGATGAACCGTCGGGAACAGAAAATGGATTCACACGCATGACAGGCAGGCGTTTCATCATGCCGGACCACTCATCCGGCAACAGATAAAGTGCGCCCGTCGGTAATGGCTTGTAGGGCGCACCAGCGCCAGATCCCTGCTCTAGCGCCGACGCACGCGCATCATAATAATCGGCGATCAGCGCCAGTCTTTCGGCGATCGCATCATCCGCACGCGCATCAAGAATCACCGGTGCATCGCCTGTGTAGTCAAACAGTGTATCGAGCGCGGTTACAAAGAGAGGCAGCCAATGCTCCTGCCCCGGATAGCGCCGACCCTCGGATATGGCTTCATACAGCGGATCGCTTTTTGTGACCGCGCCAAAGGCTGCAATGTAATTCTGCCGAAAACGCTTGATCGCATCGGACGTAAGCACGACTTCCGACATCGGCACCATTTCAAGCGCCCGCATCTGGCCGGTCGTTCGCTGCGTTTCCGGATCGAAGGTGCGGATGGATTCTAGCGTATCGCCGAAAAAATCAAGCCGCAATGGTGCAGGCTGTCCGACCGGATATAAATCAAGAATACCGCCGCGCACAGCAAATTCACCGGTATCGCGCACGGTTGCTGTGCGCGAGAATCCATGCGCATTTGCCCAGGCAACAATTTTATCCATCGCAATGGCGTTTCCAGCGGCTATGGAAAAACTCTCCGCACCCATGCGAGATCGCGCTGCAACGCGCTGCAACACGGCATTCACTGTCGTCAGTAAAATACGCGGCTTGTTGCCGGTGCGCATATGCGCGAGCCGCGCCAGTGTCGTCATGCGCTGCGCGACAATGGCCGGAGCCGGCCCTGCACGGTCATAGGGCTGGCAGTCCCATGCGGGAAAAACGAGCCTCTCAATATCAGGCGCAACGAAAGCAAGACCAGATTCGAGTGCCGCAAGCCGCGATCCATCACGCGCCACATGCACAAGAACGACCGAGCGGTCGCCAGCGTCGGCTGCCAGCACGCGCGCCGCATCGG
>JBOFFO010000126.1:0-1511 GCA_051648665.1 Beijerinckiaceae bacterium
CGCACCCTTGGCTTCCGCCACGGTCTGCGACTTGTAGGCCTCGGCCTCCTGCACCACGCGCGCCGCGTCACCGCGCGCCACGGGCACGACATTGGACGCGTAGGTCTCCGCCTCGTTTTTCAGGCGGTCCTGATCCTGACGCGCGGTCTGCACATCACGGAACGCCTCGATGACTTCGTTGGGCGGGTCAGCTTTCAGCAACTGCACGATGCTGATGATGATGCCGGCCTTATAGCCATCAAGGATTTCCTGCATGTGCGTCCGGACTTCAGTCTCGATGGCCTGACGGTCGGTGGTCAAAATCTGCTGGATGTTGCGCTTGCCGATGATCTCGCGCATGGCGCTTTCCGCCACCGCCTTGATCGTCGCTTCCGGGCTGCGCAGGTTGAACACGAAATCCTGCGGCGCGGCATCGGAAATGCGCCACTGCACGTTGAAGTCGATATCGACGATATTCTCGTCGCCGGTGAGCATCAGCCCTTCATCAACGCTGGCGCGGTTGACCCGGCGCGGATCGACGGCAGTGCGCACGCCGACCTCCATCGTGTTCACTTCCGTGACGCGCGGCTTGATGACATTGCCGATCGGCGCCGGCCAGTTGTAATCCCAGCCCGGCGCGCTTTTGCCGATATAACGGCCGAACACCATCTTGATGCCGACCTCGTTGTTGCGGACCGTGTAAAAGCCGGTCGCGAGCCAGCCGCCGAGCAGAAGCAAGCCGATCAGCATGGCGCCCTTGGCGCCCATCGGCCCGCCCTGCCCGCCCGGCAGCAGATCCTTCAGACGGTCCTGACCGCGGCGGAGCATGTCCTCCAGATCCGGCGGGCGATTGCCACCGCCGCCGCCCTGCGGCCCCTGTCCCCACGGCCCTTTCGGACCATTGCCCTTCGGCCCCTGATCCTTCGGGGGCTGGCCCCACGGGTTGGGGTTCCCGCCGCCGCCACCACTCTGATTGCTCCAGGGCATTCAGTTTTCCCTCTGTTCACCGGCTATCGCTGATCTCTGCCCCGTTGCATCGGGTGCGCGCGCGCCGCCGTCAAGGCTGGAAGTGGGCATGATCGTGGGTTTGGTCAACGGCTGGCAGTGAAATCCCGCCGCCAGGTGACGAAAGCGTGTGCCGGACGCCCATCCTGCGCCGGGTGGGCGACGCGCGCCACTTCCACGAATCCAGCACCGGAAAAATCCGGGAACAAAGTGTCGCCATCCGGTGCGGCATCGATTTCCGTCAGTTCCATACGGTCAGCCAATGGCAACGCTTGCGCATAGATATCGCCCCCGCCAACGACCATGACCGCATCCGCGCCCATTGCATGTGCATGGTTCTGGGCCAGCGCCAAACCGGCCTCAAGCGAAGCAACACGATGAACACCTGACGGCAACGGAAAGGCCGCGTCGCGCGTGACGACGATGGTTTCCCGTCCCGGCAAGGGCTTGCCGATGGACTGGAAGGTGCGGCGGCCCATGACCATCGGCTTGCCCATGGTGAGTGCGCGAAAATGCTTCAGGTCTGC
>JBOFFO010000127.1:0-3688 GCA_051648665.1 Beijerinckiaceae bacterium
TGGCGACCCCGGCAGGATTCGAACCTGCGACATCCAGCTTAGAAGGCTGGCGCTCTATCCAGCTGAGCTACGGGGCCGGAACGCTACAGGGCATTTGCTGGGTTTCCATCCGCATCGCGTTGGCCGGAAAACCGGTTCCCACTTTTCCGCGCGATGCTCAATGGGTCCAGGTGCCGACGCGGTTGTGGCGGAAATTGTCAGAATAGGACACGGTGCGCCGCTTCGGCTCGTTCGGTTCCTCAACGCGGGCGGGAATGCCGTTGCGCTTGGCGTAGGCCACAGCGTCCTCTTTGCTGTCAAACCACAGGCGCAGCTGCTGGCGCATGTCGCGCGAGCCGGTCCAGCCCATCAGCGGGTCGATCTCGCGCGGAACTTCCGGCTCATATTCCAGAAGCCAGCGGGTCGTCTTGGCGGTGCCGGACTGCATGGCGGTTTTGGCGGGGCGGTAGATACGCGCGATCATCGCATCCTCGGATCAGCGGTGGACTCGTTGGGTATGCTCATATCAAAAATGCCGCTTGGCGAAAGCACCACCGTCCCGCCGGGCAAACCTTTGGCTTCGCCAAAGCTCGCGAAGGCGGATGGTCGGGGCAGCAGGATTCGAACCTGCGACCTCTAGTACCCAAAACTAGCGCGCTACCAGACTGCGCCATACCCCGTCCGACCGTCCGGGCGCGCTACCATGCGCATGCCCGCGCGACAAGCGCCGCCATACGGGGTGGCCCTTTTCCGGGCGCATGCGCTTATTTGTTGCCGAAAATGGCGTGCGAGACCCGGTCGCCAGCCTTGATACCGCGCCGGGCGCTCTCCCCGCCATTGATCTCGAGCACGCTATAGACCGGCCCGCCAGAGGGAATCGTCGCGGTCGAAAGCGGCTCAGTATTCTCGGCAATGCGGTGGATGGTGCCATCCTTGCGGATGAACAGCATGTCGAGCGGGATGTAGGTGTTCTGCATCCACATCGACACATTCTCTTCGCGCTTGAAGTCGAACAGCATGCCGCGATCCGCCGGCATGGAGCGGCGGAACATCAGACCCCGCGCCCGCTCCTGATCATTGCGCATCACCTCGACCATAAAGGCATGGGCCTTTCCGCCAGCGGTGGTGATGACGAGCCGCTCCAGCGCCTCCTGCGCTGCGGCCGGCAGGGCCAGAGACAGCGCACCCCATGCTGCCAGCAGCAGCGCAGAGCGCCGGCTCAGGCCGCGAACAGACATGCTGTCAGTGAGACGGCTGCGGCGCATTGCCGTCCGCCAGCCGGACCTCGGCCGCCATCAGACCCTTGGAGCCGTTGCCGTAGCGCACGAGAATTTCTTGCCCCGGCTTGAGGTCGGTAATGCCATAACGGCGCAGGGTTTCCATATGCAGGAAAATGTCGGGCGCGCCCTCGCCCTTCGAGGCGAAGCCAAAGCCGCGCAGGCGGTTGAACCATTTCACGGTCATCCGTTCCAGCCCGCTGCTCGGCGTCACCACCACATGGGTGCGCGGCGGTGGCATCTGCGCCGGATGCACGGCGGTCGAATTATCCATCGAGATGACGCGGAACACCTGCAAGCCGCGCTGCCGGGCCACCGCCTCGACCACCACGCGCGCCCCTTCAATCGCCGTCAGAAAACCGTCGCGCTTCAGGGCGCTGACATGCAGCAGAATATCCGGCCCGCCATTGTCAGGGATAATGAAGCCATAGCCCCGGGCTACGTCGAACCATTTGATCGCACCAGCGACTTCGACGATGTCGAGATCACGGCCTTCGGCGAACTCGCCGGCCCCCGGCCGCGTGCCCGCTGCACCATTGTCCGCCACCCTCAACGCCGGCGGCTTGTCGGAATAATCATCAACCATGGCACCACTCGAATCGCCTGCCCGTGCGAATCCTTTGGTAAACATAACATTACCAGCCGCCCGGCATAGTCCCTGCGCCGGTCTTAAACAGCCGAATGCAAGAGCGGCGCGAGCACCGGCCCGATGGAGCCGCGCACGACGGCATGCGCCTCGTCGTCAAGGTCCGTGGGCTCACGGTTGATGATGACAAGACGTGCGCCGCTGCGGCGGGCAATGCGCGGCAAATTGGCTGCCGGAAAAACCACCCGCGAGGAACCCAGCACGAGAAACAGGTCGCAGTCACGCGCCAGCGCCTCGGCCCGGCGCATCGCGTCAACCGGCATGGCCTGGCCGAAAGAAATCGTCGCGGATTTGACGATGCCGCCGCAATCCCCGCAATCCGGCGCGACGGCTTCCGCCTCGAACCGGGCGCGCACTGCGCGCAATTCATGCCGAACGCCGCAATCGAGACAGGTGGCATAGGTGCCATTGCCATGCAGCTCAATCACTTTGTCCGCCGGCACGCCGGATGCCTGATGCAATCCGTCAATATTTTGCGTGATAATGGCCTGCATGCGGCCATCCGCAACCATGCCAGCCAGAACGCGATGGCCGATGGAGGGCTGCGCACCGGCATAGAGATCATCCATCGTGAATTTCCGCCGCCACGCTTCGGCGCGCGCATCGCGGCTCGCCATGTATTGATCGAACGGGATCGGGTGATGCTTCATCCACGGGCTGCCGGGCGAACGAAAATCCGGAACGCCGGATTCGGTCGAGATGCCCGCGCCCGTAAACGCGACGGCGCGCCGCGCGCCGGCGATCATGGCGAGCACAGCGCCAAGCTGTTCGCGATCCGTCCCGGTCTGTCTGGCGCTGTCAGGCATGGCGTTAGTGTCTCCCTCATTGAACGATAACGGTGCGGTCTGCTCCACAGAAGAGCGCCTGTTCACAAATCTGATGCGCTTGCCTTTTGGCTGCTCCCGCCGCACACGGGCGCAAAGAGGCTTTTCCCATGACCAAGATCATCGGCCTGCGCGGCTTTGACACCATTGCGGCGCTGGCCCGCGCCCTGCCCTTCACGCCGGCGGCGACGGACTTCATTTTCGTCCGGCACGGAGAGACCGAAGGCAACCGCACGCGCGTGATGCAGGTGCCGCATATTCCGCTCAACGAAGCCGGCGAAGCGCAGGCGCAGGCGGCGACAGGACGGCTGCGGCAGCGCAACCTGTCGCGCATTGTCGCCAGCCCGATGGCGCGGGCGTGGCGCACGGCCAGCCTGATCGGCGAACCGCATGGCCTCGTGCCGGAAGCCGATGGCGCGCTGGCCGAACGCTACTATGTCAATCTCTGGAATACACCGCTGAGCGAAGAGGGCCTCGACTGGGGTTTCGATCCGCCAGGCTGTGAAACGACGGCAGCATTTGTCAGCCGCGTCACCCATGCGCTGAACCGCATTCTCGCCGATGCGGTGCGCGGACCGGAAACGGCGATTGTCGCCCATGGCGGCATCATGCTGGTGCTGTGCGCCCATACCGGCGTCGATCTTGACGATGACCAACGCCGCAACGCTGTGCCGCTGCATTTTCGCCGTGATGGCGAACGCTGGAGCGCACATGCGATCGGTTGAGGCCGCACACGTTGCGCTTTAATGTCCGCGCATGAATTTCACGCGGATGAATTTCATAAACATTAATTTCATACGCATGTTTTGCGCGAAAAACCGGTGCCCACTTTTTCGCCCGCATCAGTGTTCTGCGCATGCTTTGCGCGAAAAACCGGTGCCCACTTTTTCGCCCGCATGCGTTAGTACGAGAAAAACACCGGCACCGTAGCTTTTTCCAGCATCGCCTGCGTGACGCCGCCG
>JBOFFO010000128.1:0-3600 GCA_051648665.1 Beijerinckiaceae bacterium
TCGCGCTCCTGGGCGGATGCGGGCGACATGAAGGCCGGCACCGCGCAGGCGGCAAGGCACCCGACCGCAATCTGGCGGCGATTCATGGTCTGGCCCTCCACAAGCCGGCAGCCCCGAAGGCTGACCTTCACCCTAGCGACCGCCAAGGCTGAATTACGGCGGTACGCTGATTTGGGCGGGCTAGCACGTTACAATCACGTCATTTTGAAGGGATGCACTTTACCGACCCGCATGATCGCCCGTCGCTGTTGGCGACATGACTAATCGGCGTTCGCTTCTTGACGCGCTTCACCGCATTTCGCCGCGCCACGTTGCATCTCGATCAGCCTGACGTCGCTTGCGCTCCGGCGTTCGCCGCTCCAATCGATCCACCGGATCGATTTGTCGCACGCCGTGCGGAACGCCCTGCCCTCGCGCGGCGTCGCGCTCGGGCGTTCGTCGCTGCAATCAATTTCATTGATTGCTCGCGCCTACGGCGCGACCACTCCTCACTCCCACTCAATCGTGCCGGGCGGCTTTGAGGTCACATCATAGACAACGCGGTTGACGCCCTTCACCTCATTGATAATGCGGGTTGCGGTGCGGCCGAGGAAATTCATGTCATAGGGATAAAAATCGGCGGTCATGCCATCGACCGAGGTGACGGCGCGCAGGGCCAGCACATAATCATAGGTGCGGTAATCGCCCATCACGCCAACGGTGCGCACCGGCAGGATGACCGCGAAGGCCTGCCAGATTTTATCGTAGAGGCCGGCATTGCGGATTTCCTCCAGATAAATCGCATCGGCCTTGCGCAGAATATCGAGCTTGTCGCGGGTGATGTCGCCGGGGCAGCGGATGGCAAGGCCGGGACCAGGAAACGGGTGACGGCCGACGAAGGCCTCCGGCAACCCAAGCTCGCGGCCAAGCGCGCGCACCTCGTCCTTGAACAATTCGCGTAAGGGTTCCACCAGCTTCATGTTCATGCGTTCGGGCAGGCCGCCGACATTGTGGTGCGACTTGATCGTCACCGATGGCCCGCCGGAAAAGCTGACGCTTTCGATCACATCCGGGTAGAGCGTGCCCTGCGCGAGAAACTGCACGGCGCCCTTGCCATCATGGGCAATTTTCTGCGCCTCTGCCTCAAACACGTCGATGAACAGCTTGCCGATGGTCTTGCGCTTCACTTCCGGGTCGCTGACGCCTTCGAGCGCATCGAGGAACATTTTTTCCGCTTCCACATGCACGAGCGGAATATTGTAATGGTCGCGGAACAGACCGACGACCTCATCGGCCTCGCGCGCGCGCATCAGCCCATGATCGACAAAGACGCAGGTGAGCTGGTCGCCAATCGCTTCATGGATCAGCACCGCCGCCACGGTGGAATCGACGCCGCCGGAGAGGCCGCAAATGACGCGGCCCCTGCCGACCTGCGCGCGGATTTTCGCGATCATCTCGGCCCGGTAGGCGCTCATCGTCCAGTCGGGCTGGCAGCCGCAAATGGTAACAACGAAATTGCGCAGCAGTTTCGCACCATCGGGCGTGTGCACCACCTCCGGGTGGAACATGGTCGAGTAATAGTGCCGCGCCTCGTCGGTCGCGACAGCATAGGGCGCATTTTCTGATGTCGCCTTCACCGAAAAGCCCGGCGGGAGTTTCGTCACGCGGTCGCCGTGGCTCATCCAGACCGGATAGCGCGCACCCTTGGTCCAAATCCCGGCGAACAGCGCAGAGGCGTCGAGCACCTCCACATCGGCGCGGCCAAACTCGGCGGCATGGCCGCCTTCAACATGGCCGCCCAGCTGCTGGCACATGGTCTGCTGGCCGTAGCAAATGCCGAGCACAGGAATGCCGGCCCTGAACACCGCCTCTGGCGCGCGCGGGCTTCCCGCCTCCGGCACCGAGGCCGGGCCGCCGGAAAGGATCACGCCCTTCGGCCTCAGTTTTGCAAAGGCTTCCGCCGCTGACTGGAATGGGACCAGCTCACAAAAGACGCCCATTTCGCGCACCCGGCGGGCGATGAGCTGGGTGACCTGCGAGCCGAAATCGATGATGAGGATGGAGTCGTGCTGTGCCATGCGGTGACCTAAGCGAAGCCACCGGCGCGGGCAAGCGCGCCCGGCCACCGCCCGCCCGTCATGCACATGCAGCACGCGCGCCCGCCGGCGCTGGCAGTTGCCTGCGCGCCCACAGAGCCTAAATTCTGGCCATGACGCAGCTTTCCATCCTCGATCTTGCCCCGATCAATGCCGGAGAAACGCCGGCTGACGCCCTGCGCAAATCCATCGATCTGGCCCAGCACGCGGAGCGGCTCGGCTATGCCCGCTACTGGGTCGCGGAGCATCACAACATGACCGGCATCGCCAGCGCGGCGACGGCGGTGGTGATCGGCGCGCTGGCCGCCCATACGCGCACGCTCAGGGTCGGCGCCGGCGGCATCATGCTGCCGAACCATTCTCCTTTGGTGATTGCGGAACAGTTCGGCACGCTTGCCTCGCTCTATCCGGGCCGGATCGATCTGGGGCTGGGGCGCGCGCCCGGCACCGACCAGCTCACCGTGCGCGCCCTGCGCCGCACCGGAATGGAAGCGAATGATTTTCCGCAGGATGTGCTGGAATTGCAGGCGTTGCTGGGTGACCCGCAGCCGGGCCAGCGCATTCATGCGGTGCCAGGGGAAGGCACACATGTGCCGTTGTGGATTCTCGGCTCCAGCCTTTACGGCGCGCAGGTCGCAGCGGAATTCGGCCTGCCCTACGCATTCGCCTCGCATTTCGCGCCGGATGCGCTGATGGATGCACTGGCTGTGTACCGCGACCGGTTCAAGCCTTCGGCGCAATGCGCCAAACCCTATGCGGTGGTGGGCTGCAACGTGATCTGCGCCGAAACGGATGCCGAAGCGGCGCGGCTGTTCACATCGTTGCAAATGCGGTTCACGAATATGGTGCGCGGCACGCGCGGCAAGCTGGAGCCGCCGATCGACGACATCGAGACCTATTGGTCACCCGCAGAGAAAATGCACGCGCAGCGCATGCTCTCCTGCTCTTTTGTCGGATCGCCTGCGACAGTGCGTGAGCGGCTCAACGCCTTTGCACGGGAAACCGGGGCTGATGAATTGATTGTCGCAGCCTCGATTTTTGATCATGACGCGCGCAAGCGCAGTTATGAATTGCTCAAGCGTGCCATGGGCGAGCAGGCTGCGGCCTGAACGACGCACCTCTAGTACAGGACCAACGCCCAATATCCGCGCCCGTCCGCGCCCTGCTGACGGCCAAGGCCCAGCCGGCGCATGCGTGCATTCAGCATATTGCCGTTGTGCAGCGACGAGCTTTGCCAATCGGCGAAAGCAGCATGAATATCGCGATGCCCGGCAGCGACATTTTCTGCTGACGCGCCCCGAATGCCTGCGGCGCGCATCCGCTCATCAAATCCGTCATGAGAAACACGGCCGTTGCGCGCCATCGCATTGGCCTGCTCCTGTGCTGCACGCGCGGCGCGGCTGTCGATGGCCAGAGGCTGCGCTCCGCTGGCGGCGCGCGCCTGATTGATCAAACCCATCAGGATGCGCGCATCAGCGGCGGCGGTTTGCGCCTGCGCCGAAAGACTTGACACCATCAATGCCAA
>JBOFFO010000129.1:0-3563 GCA_051648665.1 Beijerinckiaceae bacterium
CCACGGATGAGATTATGCACCGTGGCGGCGGACGCGGAAAAATCAATCCGCGCCTCGTCATTGAGAATTTTTTTCGCGTAGGTGACGCCGTCTTCCGCCTGCGGCGTGAAATGCAGCGTGCCGCGCGACAGCGCCGCCAGCGCGCGCTCGATCAGATCTGCGCCGAGCATTTTCAGCCGGTCGTGCAGATCGCCGGTGGTTTCATCCGGGCCGATGGGCGTGCGCTCGACCATCGCCACGGGGCCGGTATCCAGCCCTTCCTCCATGCGCATGACCATGACGCCGGTTTCTGTATCGCCGGCGATAATCGCGCGGTGGATCGGCGCTGCCCCGCGCCAGCGCGGCAGCAGCGAGGCGTGGACATTCAGGCAACCATCGGGCGGGGTGTCGAGAATGGCCTTCGGCAGCAGCATGCCATAGGCGACGACAACCGCGACATCCGCTTCATACGATGCAAATTCTGCCTGCGCCTCAGGGGTTTTCAGCGTCGCAGGCGTGAAGACGGGAATGCCGAGCTGATCCGCCAGGGCATGCACGGGCGAGGGCCTGACCTGCATGCCGCGCCCGGATTTCGCTGGCGCGCGGGAATAAACCGCGACAACCTCATGCTGCCCGGCGATGCGGGCGAGCACCGGCACGGCAAAATCTGGCGTGCCCATGAAAATGACGCGCATTATTCCTCGTCCGCGTCGCGGGCGCGTTCCTTCGCCAACTTGATGAATTTTTTCTGCACCCGGTCGCGTTTCAGCTTCGACAGATAATCGATGAACAGCTTGCCATCGAGATGATCGATTTCATGCTGAAGGCAGGTGGCGAGCAGGCCGTCGGCCTCGACCGTTTTGTCCTTGCCGTCGATGCCCATATATTTCACGGTGACGCGCGCCGGGCGCGTGACATGCTCATAATATTCCGGAATTGACAGGCAACCCTCTTCATAATCCGCCAGTTCGTGCGAGCGCGCGGTGATGACCGGGTTAATATAAACCTCCGGCTTTTTCTCCTCATCCTTGCGGGCGGTGTCGATCACGACAATGCGCTGGGCGACGCCGATCTGGATGGCGGCCAGGCCGACACCGGGCGCGTCATACATCGTTTCCAGCATGTCATCGGCGAGCGTGCGAATGTCCTTCGTGATGGAGGCAACAGGCGTCGATACCTTGCGCAGAATCGGATCGGGAAGAACGAGGATCGGGCGGATGGCCATGCGTGACGCTTTTTCGAATTTTCGACGGGCCGGGCATAAAGCGGGGTCTGGCCGGGGTCAATTCACGCGCGGGTCAGGCCTCTGCGTTCGCTTTTCGTTCGATTACCGCTGCGAATCGCGCTAGCCTCGTTGCCATGAATGATCATCTTTTTCATCTCGGCGCTTGGCCGGTGCGCCTGCTGGACCTGCTCATCGCGGGCATGGGGCTGGCGGTGTTGCTGCTTGTCCTGCTGTTTGCCACGTTGGCGCGCGCCAACCGCGCCCGCGCGGCGGCTGATGCGGCGCGCGATGCCGCCGCCGCAGAGCGGGCGCATGAACTCGATGACAAGCTCGCGGAACTCAACCAGTTGCAGGCGGCGCTCACGGGCCGGATGCAGGGCATGGCCGAGATCTTCGGCAGCCGGCAGGGCGATCTCGTCAAGCATCTGTCCGAGCGGCTCGACGGGTTGCAGCATCGCATGGGGCAGGGGCTGGAGGCCGCCAGCCAGCGCACGGGCGATACGCTCGGCGCTCTTAACGAGCGGCTGGCGGTGATCGATGCGGCGCAGAAAAATCTCACCGAGCTGACGCAGGAGGTTGTCGGCCTCAAGGATGTGCTCGCCAACAAGCAGGCGCGCGGCGCCTATGGTCAGGCGCGCATGGAGGCGATCATCCGCGACGGGCTGCCGGCCGGCGCGTTTGAATTTCAGGTCACACTCGCCAATGGCAAGCGGCCGGATTGCATCATCCGCCTGCCGGGTGATCCGCGCCCGCTGGTGATCGATGCAAAATTTCCGCTCGAAAGTTTCACCGCACTGCGCGAGGC
This sequence comes from Beijerinckiaceae bacterium, assembly GCA_051648665.1. GTDB lineage: Bacteria > Pseudomonadota > Alphaproteobacteria > Rhizobiales > Beijerinckiaceae > Terrirubrum. Next base: position 2,010 of record JBOFFO010000129.1, read on the forward strand.
GCAGGGGGACGATGCGCGCAAAATCGCGCAGGCTGCGGTGCGCGCCCATGTCGGCACGCACATCAAGGACATTGCCGAAAAATATGTGACGAGTGAGGACACGCAGGATATGGCGCTGCTGTTCGTCCCATCCGAAGCGGTTTACGCTGATCTGATCGACCAGTTTGACGATGTGATGCAGCGGGCGCACCGGCAGCGCGTCATCGTCGTTTCGCCCTCCCTGATGATGATGGCGGTGCAGTTGATGCAGACGCTGATGCGCGATCACCGCATGCGCGAAAGCGCGCGGATCATCCAGAAGGAGGTCAGCATGCTGGTCGAGGATGTGCGCCGGCTGAGCGAGCGCGCCGGCAAACTTGCGATTCATTTCGATCAGGCGCGCAAGGATATCGACGATGTCGGCACCTCCGCCGACAAGATTGTCCGGCGCGGCGCGCGGCTGAAGGATATGGATTTCGAGGAGCAGGCAACGCTGCCGGGTACAGCGCAAACCGCGCGGTTGCGCGCGGTGGAATAATTATTTTTTTGCCGCCAGCCCGCTCAGCCAGCGGATGATGGCGGCCTGATCGGCCTGCGCCTGCGCGTTCCAGCGGCGCAGATTGGCGCGTGCGGCCTGCGCCGCTTCTGCCCGCCACTGGTCACCGCGCGTCGCGGCGATGATGGCCTGCGCGGCGCTGCCGGCATCGGCGGGATCAATCAGCAGGCCGGAATCGCCGAGCACCTCGCGGAAGACCGGCTGGTCCGGCGCAATCACGGGCAAGCCGGCATATTGAATTTCGAGCAGCGGCAGGCCAAGCCCCTCGGCGTGGCTGGTGGAGATAAAGAAATCAGCCTCTGCCGCCAGCGCGCGGATTTTTTCCATCGGCGCATAGCCGTGCAGCATCACGCCGGTGCGCGCTTTCAGTTTGTCCGCTTCGCCGCCCCAGCCCTCGCGCCCGATAATATCGAGTGTGGCGGCAATGCCGCGCGTGCGCAGCGCCGCGACAATACTGGCGGCAGCGGCAAGATTCTTGCGCGGCTCGATGGTGCCGAGCGCCAGCAATTTCAGGCTGTGCTTGTCGCGGGGCGTGGCAGGGCGATTTTCATCAAGCCCCAGCACGTTGCGCACGGCAGGGCGATAGAGACGAATATCGGCGTCGGCGCGAACAAAGCGGCGCAACTCCGAGTCCGTGCATTGCGAATTGACCATAAAGCGCTTCAGGCGGCGCAGGGCGAGGCGCAGCGATGGCGCCATATAGGCGCGCGCGCGCCAGTTTAGCTCCTGCGGGCGGGTGAGCAGAAACAGATCGTGGATATAGGGAATGACGCGCGCTCCGGCGCTCAGCGTCAGCGGCGGCGTCGGTGGAAAACCGGAGCACAGCACGAGTGCATCGCGGTGCTGGCGCGCCAGACGCGGCAGCGTGACAAGCTGGTCGAGCACCATGCGCTTGCTGTTGCCGGAGCGCAGCGGCAGCACGCGCAACGGAGACAGCGCCGCAGCGGAAAACAGTTCAAGCGTAATGCGCTCAATGCCGGTGACGTGCCGGCCGCAATGGGTTTCATCGATGATGCAGT
>JBOFFO010000130.1:0-3208 GCA_051648665.1 Beijerinckiaceae bacterium
TTTTTTATGTTCGGCTCAGAATAAACAAATGTGCGCCTGACATGAACGCGATGCGTAGACGCATGCGTTTGCCGTGTTGCCGCCGCCGCCTCGATATAGCCGACATAACCGTCACGGGCGGACTGAGCCCATAGCCAGCCATCGCTCTCATCATAAACGGTGATGATATCGCCATGCAGCGCTTCACAATCCATGGCTGCATCATGAACGGGATGCCGTCGGACCGGCGTATGCGGGACGGCAATCTGTTGCACCGTGCCTGCAACAAACCGCGCGGCATTGACAGAGCCTTTGAGATATTCCGCCGCAATATCCTCGCGAAACGGGTTCACACGCCTATCGAGAGTCGCACTCATGTCAAAAGACTCGTGAGATGGTTACTGATCAGCGCATCCAGTTTCTCAACCATGATAGCGCCTTTTACCGTGCGCTGGACCATGACATTGCGGCGATCCTTACTGTCGCGGGATCGCGTAACCAGATCAAGGGCACCCATGGTATCGAGAGCACGGGTGATGACGGGTTTTGTCACTCCAAGTTTCGCCGCAAGGCCACGCACAGTGTGCGGCGGCGCTTCAAGATAGACAGTCAAAAGAATGACGATCTGACGTGGCGACAAATCCTGCTCGCCATCTTTGACAAGCGTGAGATTCACATCATGCCAGAATTTCAGGGATTGACCCGACCGGAGCACAGCCATCGCCATCTATCAACATTTCGGATGCGTAATCATATCGCAGAGTATGGTGTTGATGCAACCTGCGTATCAAACTTACTTTACCGATTTGGCGCCGCGCCAAATTTTGAACGCACGAGCTCGTACACCAGCCGCGCCGCCTGCGCTTCGCCCCCTTCAGGCCTCCCCGGCCTGCTGACGGGGTTCCAGCCATAAATATCAAAGTGCGCCCAATTCTCGACCTGATCGACAAATCGCGAAAGAAAAAGCGCTGCTGTAATGGATCCCGCGAAAGGGCTGGCGGAAGCATTGTTGAGATCAGCGCATTTCGATTCCATCATTGACATGTAGGGTTGCCATAAAGGCATGCGCCATACGGGATCGACCATTTTTGCGCCTGCCTCTGCGATCTCACCGGCCAACTGATCTGATGCGGCATAGAATGCCGGAAGATCCGGCCCCAGGGCCACACGCGCAGCGCCAGTCAAGGTGGCAAAGTCGATCAGCAAAGATGGCTTGTCTTCACAGGCGAAACTCAACGCGTCAGCCAGTATCAATCGCCCTTCTGCATCTGTATTGCCAATTTCAACAGTCAGCCCTTTGCGGCTTTGAAGAATATCGCCCGGACGGAAAGCATCACCCGCAATCGCATTTTCAACAATGGGCAGCAGTACGCGCAGGCGGACAGGGAGCTTAGCATCCATGATCATATGGGCCGCAGCCAACGCGACGGCGGCGCCACCCATGTCTTTTTTCATCAGTGCCATGGCCGATGCAGGCTTGATGTCGAGGCCTCCTGTATCAAAGCACACGCCTTTGCCAACCAGGGTCACCTTGGGGTGTGAGGCCTTGCCAGAAACCAGCTCAATCAATCGCGGCTCTTGCTTTGCCGCGCGGCCAACCGCGTGGATGAGTGGAAAATTAGACTTCAACAGCTGATTTCCAACCCAGCTACGGCTACGTGCTTTATGCCGGCGTGCCAATGCAAGTGCGCTGGCTTGTAGCGCCGATGGGCCAAGGTCATTGGCAGGCGCATTGATCAGATCGCGTGCTAAAGAAATGCCTGCAACGATGCGCTGCACCTCTCTATTATCGACAGCAGGCGGTGTAAGAAGGCGAACTGCTTGTGCTGGCCTTTTACGATACCGCTCAAAGCGATAGGCGCCGAGCTGAAAAGCGATAGCACTGAAGACAGGATCAACAGGCCAATCTTCGAGCCGATATTCGCCTGAGGGAATGGATGTGGCGAGCTTTCCCGCCAAAAAGGCGGCTTCACTTGTGCTCGCAGATCCTAAGCCCAAAAGGATGGCTTCGACTTGTCCCTGTGGCGACGGCAAAACCAGCACTACGCCTGCTTCGCCGCCATAACCGTGCACCTTTGCAAATGCACGCGCTGACGCCGACACTTTCCTTAACGTTGCCTCAAGCGTGGTGGGACGCACGGCATAGATCGGGCGCACACTGCCACGGCGAAGCGATTGTTTTGCAGCCATATCCTGCCCCTTAAACAGTTACGTCCTTGAGCGACTCATACCGCATTAACGGACTATTAGGGTTAACGCTTTATTGCTGGTCCGTCATTCTGCATACGGTGCGCTTTCATGACGAAGTTCCGTCGTTCCGTCAGCCTTGTCGCTTTGTGCTGTGCCGTGGGCCTTATTGCGGCATCCTGTGCCAAAATTACCAAGCGCAACGACATTACCGGATCGATTGCACCGTCTGCTCGTTCTGAAGCGGAGTGGCGACAACAGTCTGACCTATGGGCCAAGCGCTATGACGCGCAACCCGGCGATCGCACCGCGTCGCTCAACTATGCGCAGGCTCTAAGGGCGCTTGGACAACGTGAGCAAGCCGCGGCCGTGCTGCAGCAGGCTGCTGCCCGATCGCCCCAGGACAAAGAAGTGATTGGCGCCTATGGCAGAGCGCTTGCTGATGCCGGGCGGTTAGAAGAAGCGATGGCCGTGCTGCCGCGGGCGCATACCCCGGAACGCCCGGACTGGCGGATTTATTCTGCTCAGGGCGTGATAGCGGATAAACTTGGCGAGCATGACAAAGCCAAGTCCTTCTACCAGTCCGCGCTGGAAATTGCGCCTCAGGAGGCAGCAATCCATTCCAATCTTGGCTTTTCCTACGCCCTCTCCAAGAGACTGCCAGAAGCGGAAGATATTCTGCGCCGTGCCGCTGCCATGCCCGGCGCCGACGCACGTGTGCGGCAAAACCTCGTACTTGTGCTCGGCCTTCAGGGCAAGTTCAGTGAGGCGGAGCAAATTAGCTTGAAGGATATGTCGCCAGATGATGCGGCGCAAAACATAGCTTATCTGCGAAAGACGCTAGCGCAGCCAAATTCATGGGACAAAATCCGCGCCACACAGGTGAACCGGTCCAAGCCGGCCAAGCAATCGCGAACAATTGGCTCAGCTGCAGACAAGGCGGACATTGGAACTCAGTCCATCGAGTAGCGCATGAGCAGCGAAAGCTGGTTGCCATTTCGCTCTGACTCGGCAGAGATTATCGCAGCAAAACCGCCTCACC
>JBOFFO010000131.1:0-5705 GCA_051648665.1 Beijerinckiaceae bacterium
TCTCCCTGCCGGGTGCGGCCCACATTCAGGCCCGTTGATCCACCTGACAGGGAAAGACTATGCGCCGCGCCCTGAATGTGGCCTGAGCAGCGCATTCATCGGCCAGCCGGTTATGCGGCGATTGTGTGGCTGCGTCTGACGGACGTATCGGCTAAACGTGCGTCATGCCGAATCTATCCCCGCAACGCAGCGTTGATGTTGAGAAGCTCCGCGACGAGATCATTGGCGGCAGCCGCGCGGCACTTGCGCGTGCGATTACACTGGTGGAATCGCGACGTGAGGATCATCGCAAGGCGGCTGATGCCCTGGTGCAGGCGGTGTTGCCTCATACCGGGAATTCCATTCGTGTGGGCATCACTGGCGTGCCGGGCGTCGGAAAATCGACAAGCATCGATACGCTCGGAAGTTATCTGACGCAGACCGGCCACAAGGTTGCGGTGCTCGCTGTCGATCCATCGTCCACGCGCACCGGCGGTTCTATCCTTGGCGACAAGACGCGCATGGAAGCCTTGGCCGCAGACCCCAATGCCTTCATCCGCCCCTCGCCCTCCTCCGGCACGCTGGGCGGAGTCGCCAGCAAGACACGCGAGACGATGCTGTTGTGCGAAGCCGCCGGCTTCGATGTCATTCTGGTGGAAACGGTTGGTATCGGCCAATCCGAAACTACTGTTGCAGACATGACCGATTTTTTTCTCGTGCTGATGCTGCCGGGCGCAGGCGACGAATTGCAGGGCATCAAGAAAGGCGTTCTCGAAATCGCCGATATGATCGCGGTCAACAAGGCCGATGGCGACAATGCGCCACGGGCGCGTGCGGCAGCGGCGGAATATCGCGCAGCGCTGCACATCATGACGCCGACAACGCCGGGCTGGACGCCGCCTGTCATGCTTATGTCAGGCCGGACCGGTGAAGGCGTACCTGCGCTCTGGAATCAAATCCGGGACCACCGGATGAAAATGCAGGCCAACAATGTCTGGCCCCTCAAACGCGCCGGCCAGAATGTGCGCTGGATGCGGGCGTTGATTGATGAGCGGCTGCGGTTGCGGCTGGCGAATGATCCCCTGCTGAAGGCGCGCATTGCAGAGCTTGAACTGTCTGTCAGCAAGGGCGCCATGGCAGCACCGCTGGCCGCGCAGGACATTATCAGCCTGATGGAAACACGGTAATGAAACGCAACACAGGCGTGCGCATTCTGGTGACGGGTTTTGGTCCGTTTCCGCATGTGCGCGTCAATCCAACCAGTGCGCTTGTTGCTATGCTCGCGAAGTCGCGCCGGTTCGCACGGCTAGGCATTGCCATCGAGGCCCATGTCTTCCCGACCCGGTGGTCCATCCTCAATGGTGAGCTTGCGCGCGTCATCGCGCATGCGAAAGCAGATGCGATCCTGCATCTGGGCGTCGCTGCGCGGCGCAGATTTATTTCGATCGAAACGATGGCGCGCACGGGAACGCGCGCATTGCTGCCTGACGCCAGCGGAAAGACACGGCCCGGTTTGCATGCGCGAAAAGGCCAACCGTCTGCATTCCGCATTGCCGCTTCTGCGCAGCGCCTGCGTGCGGCCATGACCGGCGACACCGTGCAGGTCAAGATTTCCAACGATGCGGGCCGTTACCTCTGCAACGCCCTCTATGCGCAATCGCTGGCGTTAGCTGCTCAACAGCAGGCCAAACGGCGGACTGTTTTCATCCACGTTCCGTTGCCGCGCGCGCCAGCGGGAACGGTACCGCTAAGCTGGAAACGCTCACGCCGCATGTCACTTGCGGATATGGCGCGCGCTTTGGAAGCCGCCGTGACCACGCTCGCCATCGCCAGCCGTTAAATGCGCGACGCGCCTTCCAGTGCGGCTTGCATGGCGGCAGATGGCCGCAGACGGCCAACCTCAATCCCGTTCCAATTCACAAGGGCGGGTGAGAGTGTCCCCGAAACAACGGCATTCTCCGCCTCATTCAAACGGAGAAAAGCCGCAAGGATCGCCGCCATAGCCACTTCAGACGCACGGCCTGCGCCATCATCGCATTTCAGGGCAAACCCCAGACCCAGTTCGGGCATGGCGCCGCAATAAACGCCTTCCGCGCCGGTTTTAATAAAAGCGCGCTCACGCAGGGCTGTCATCACAACCGTATCCACGCGACCGACACCGGCCACCATATCGGGGTTCGCTGCCACAGCCTTGCGAATGCGCTGCGCAGCCTGTGCGCGCGTGCTGTCCAGCCCCTCCCCGGTTCCGAGCCGGGCGAAGGCATGCGCCATCGCCGACAGCGGGATGGCGTAAGTGGGGATTGAACAGCCATCGATACCGGTCAGCGATGCAGACAATGACGCACCGGTCATGTCCTCCAGCGCGCGTTTCACCCGTCTCTGCACGGGATGATCAGCCTGAATATAACCTGCGGGATCATCCCCATTGCCGCATGCGAGGCAGACAAAACCCGCATGCTTGCCAGAACAATTATTATGCAAGGCAGACGGTGATTGTCCCTCAGCGGCCAAGGCACGGGCAAACTCGATATTCGATGGCCAATGCGTGCCACATTCCAGACAATCCGGCGCGCGGCCCGCCTTGGCCAGCATTTGTGCGGCGCGGTTCGCATGGCGCGGTTCGCCCGAATGGGATGCACAGGCCAGCGCAATATCAGCCTCGCTCAAGCCGAATTTGTCAGCCGCGCCGGTTTCAATCAACGGCAAGGCCTGAATGGCTTTGACGGCAGAGCGCGGAAAGACCGGGCGGGCGACATCGCCCAGCGCCAGACGCAAACCGCCCTGCGCATCGCTGATGGCGACCGCGCCGGTATGAAAGGATTCGACGCGCGCACCGCGCGTGACTTCAACGAGAACAGGATCGTGCATTTTAATTCCGGCAGTGCTGGATGAGACGGTTCATGAATCCGATGCAGGATTCCAATTCTGCAATCGCAATGAATTCATCAGGCTTATGCGCCTGCTCAATGGAACCGGGTCCGACGACGAGGGCGGGAATACCCGCCATTTCGACAAAAAGTCCCGCCTCCGTGCCATAGGAAACCTTGGCGTGATCGTTCCGGCCAGCGCAGTGCTTGGCGAGCGAGACGAGCGGATCATCGGGCGCAGCATCAAAACCCGGCACACTGCCGCCCATTGAAAATTCAAACCCCGTGCCAGCCGCCACGGCCTGCATGCGCGGCTCAAGCTCCGTTTTGGCCCATTGCTCGACACTGCGCGCAATGGCATCGGGCGAATCTGCGCCAATCGCCCGCACCTCGAACGAAAAATCAGCATTCTGCGGCACGATGTTTGGCGCTGTGCCGCCAGAAAACAGTCCCACCTGCATGGTGGTGTGCGGCATGTCATATAGCGGATCGCGTGCGCCATCGCGTGCCAAGCGCGCGGCAATCTCCTGCACATGGGCCACCACGCGCGCGCCCCATTCAACCGCGTTCACGCCTTGTGGCGCGAGAGACGAATGCACGGAGTGCCCGCGCACTTTCACCAGCATGCGCACGCCACTCTTGTGCCCGATAATGACCTGCATGTTGCTCGGCTCACCAACGAAGCAACCCAGCGGCTTCACAGGCTGCACCGCGAGTTTACGCAATAACGACCGCACACCGACACACCCGATTTCCTCATCATGCGACAGCGCGATGTGGATGGGACGCTTCAAGCCAGCCTTGAGCATGGCCGGCACCATTGCCAGACAAACCGCATCAAACCCTTTCATGTCAGCCGCACCGCGCCCATAAAGGCGGTCATCCTTGCGCGTCAGCACAAAAGGATCGGTGCTCCAGGCCTGTCCATCAACCGGCACCACATCGACATGGCCGGACAGCACATAGCCCGGCACATCCTCCGGCCCGACGGTCGCCCATAAATTCGCCTTTGTGCCCGTTTCATCCGGCACACGCTCGGTGCGCACGCCAAGGTCCGCCAGATAATTTTCGACCCACGCAATGCATGGAAGGTTGGAATTGCGGCTCGTGGTGTCGAATGCGACCAGCGCGGAAAGAATATCGATCGCTTTACCGATGTCAGACATGGTTCACTCAACCCTTGTCGCTGCCGGCTTTCAGCATCGATGTGAAAATTGCGTTCATGCTGTCAAAGTGCGCCTTTTGCACTTTTGCGCCGGCATCGAACATGCCGCTCAACACTGACATTCCTGCCTGAAGAGGGTTCGCAGGTTCAGGCGCTTTTGTGCCCATCATGGAATCCATCATGGCGCCCATCGCGCCAAACATGCCCGGTTGGGGTTTGGGCTGCATGCCGACCATCTGCGCCATGGTATCCTGAAGCGTTTTGGCTCCCATTCCGCCAAAGCCCGGCATGCCATTCGCCATCTGTCCCAGCCAGTTGCCATAGCCCTGACTGTTCATGCCGTTCATCAAGCCGCCCATGATCATGGACGCGATCATCGGCATCATGGATGACATCACCGTGTTCGGCACACCGGAGAAACGGGCTGCCTGATCAGCCACCGCCTGCGCGACATCGGTATTGCCGAACAGCATGCCAAGCACATCCTTGCCTTTTTCCTCGACCTTCTCGGCAGGTTCCGGCGCGTGCTCGAATGCGACGCCATGGGCGCCGCCGGCAAGGGTGCGTAAAAAATTCGCCATCATGTCGGCATTTTCGGCCTGCCGCTGGAGGCCGAGCTGGAAGGCTGGCAGGACAGCATTGACGGCGGCCCCGGCCTGCTCCTGCGAGAGGGCAAACTGCCGGGCCAGATTGTCCATCGCCTGACCACCCTGCGCATTCTGCACCATTTCCAGCAATGTCTTCATCGGCATGAAAAATCCTCCGGCCTTACGGTCAGGCTATGGCCTTGCCGCCCGCGCGGCAAGCAGCGCCAGACAGCGGAATGACACGTACACAGCCCCCAGACCAAACAGCATGGCGCCCACGGCAAAGCCTGCAATCACCCCCTGCGGACCGCCCAGCGCAGCACCGGCAAGCGCAAAGGGAATTGTCCCGATTGTGGCCCGTCCCCAGTTGAACGCGGTGGCGTAAAGCGGAAATCCGAGATTGTTGAATGTCGCATTGGCGACAAAGAGAAATCCCATGAACAGCCAGGCCGGCCCGGACGCCAGCGCAAAGAAGCGCACCAGATCGGCAGTCTGACCGGCGACGCCAAAGGCGGCCACAATGCCATCGCGCGCCAAAATCAGCAGCAGCCAGACAATGCCGACATAGATGGTGACGAAGATCAGCGAGTCCTTCAACGCTCTGGTCATGCGCGGATATTGCCCCGCGCCCCAATTCTGGCTCAGGATCGGCCCGATCGCACCGGTCAGCGCGAATACGCCGCCGAATGCCAGCGGGACGATGCGGTCGATAATGGCATTGGCCGCCACCGCCGGATCACCGAATTGGGCCATCACGCGCGTGATGAATCCCATGGCAACCGGCGAGGCCAGATTGGTCAAAATCGCAGGCGCAGCAATCGCGATTATTGCGCGCGCATGGCGCAAAGTGCCGCTGATGCTCGGCCGGGCGATCATGTCATGCACATGCACTGCACCCCAAAATCCTACGGCACAAAACACAATGCGCGAAAAAACCGTCGCGAGCGCAGCGCCATTTGCGCCGAGACCAAAACCGAAAATCAGCAAGGGATCGACAAACACGGTCACCGCGCCTGCGATGAGCGTCACAAGCATGGCGCGGCGCGCATCTCCGACAGCCCGCAGCACGCCGCTCAGGCCCATGCCAAGCGCCATCAGCGCATTGGA
>JBOFFO010000132.1:0-3355 GCA_051648665.1 Beijerinckiaceae bacterium
ATTGCAGATAACGCCTCAGCCTTGACGCCAGTCAATGTCATGGCGGCGCTATGGGAGTGTGATGTTCGTTCATCCGCAGACATGACAGGGGAAGAGCATGACCGACGTGAAGGCCAATGGCGTGCGCACAGTTGATAAAGAGGTTGAGCAAGGAACGCCGACACCGGTTGAACCCACACCGGCGGCACCTTTAGCTGCAGCGTCTCCAGCACCATCCGCGCCACAGCGCTTGTCCGCCATGCGGGCAGACCCGGATGCGATCCGCCGCCTCTTCGAGACGAGTGAATATCCCTACAAGGTCCGGATGGCCGAAAAAGACTACGCCCGGCAAATGGAAGACTTGCAGGTTGAGCTTCTCAAGGTCCAAAATTGGGTGAAGGAAACCGGCCAAAAGATTGTAATTCTTTTTGAAGGCCGTGACGCAGCTGGCAAGGGCGGCACCATCAAGCGCTTTATGGAGCATCTGAACCCGCGCGGGGCGCGCGTGGTTGCCCTGGAGAAGCCAACGGACCGCGAAAAGACCCAGTGGTATTTCCAGCGCTACATTAACCACCTGCCGGCAGCCGGAGAAATCGTGTTCTTTGATCGTTCCTGGTACAATCGTGCTGGCGTCGAGCGTGTGATGGGATTCTGTACCGCCAACGACTATCTGGAATTCATGCGCCAGTGCCCGGAGATCGAGAAGATGATCGTCCGGTCTGGCGTCCGTCTGTTCAAATACTGGTTTTCGGTCACGCGGGATGAGCAGAAACGCCGGTTTGATTCCCGCCAGCATGACCCGCTGAAGCAGTGGAAGCTGTCACCAATCGACAAGGCTTCGCTCGACAAGTGGGACGACTATACTGAGGCCAAGGAGGCGATGTTCTTCTATACAGACACCGCCGACGCGCCGTGGACCATCATCAAGTCTGACGACAAGAAACGCGCCCGCCTCAACTGCATGCGGCATTTCCTCAACTCACTGCCTTATGACGGCGAGGCTGGCGCGGTGGAGGCGCCAGACCCGCTGATCGTCGGCACTGGGGCAAATGTCATTGGCCGGGATGATCATATTCTTGGCAAGGCGCTGCACCCTGACAAGAAGCGCAAGACCTGAAGGCTGCAAGACACGAACCCGCCAGACCTGACGACAGCATCACCTGTGGCGCAATGGCGGTATCCACACCCCGCCATTGTGCGGACCCGGCAAATGCCGCAAAAGCAGGCAGATGCACGGATCGGGCTGAATGAATCTCCCCAACATCATTACGCTGATCCGGATCATTCTGGTGCCAGTGATCGTGTCGCTTGTGGTGTCGCGGGCGTGGGGGCTGGCTTTTGCGCTGTTTGTCATCGCCGGCATTTCCGACGCGCTCGACGGGTTTATCGCCAAGCGTTGGGGCATGGCGACGGAACTGGGCGCGACCATCGATCCACTGGCTGACAAGGCGCTGCTTGTGTCGCTCTATGTCGCGCTGGCCTTTACGGGCGACATTCCCGCCTGGCTGGCGATCCTCACCGTGTTCCGGGACATCATCATCGTGGCCGCCGTTATGGTGTCCTGGTCGCTCGACAAGCCGCTCGAAATCAAGCCGCTGGCCGTCAGCAAAGTGAATACGGCGGTGCAGATTGCGCTGGTGGCACTGGTTTTGATGATCAAGGCGGCAGGGATTGCCATGCCAGAGCTGATGAATTGGGCATTTCTGGCCGTGGCCGGCCTCACACTGATGTCGGGAGGCGCTTATCTTTCCCTCTGGGTCCGGCACATGGCCGAATAGGGATGCGGACACCATGGTGCGGCAGGTACAACCGCCTGAAACCTGCTATAGCGACCTCGTGATCCCGTAGTTCCAGACCGCGTCACCTTGATGAACAACATCTCCCCCTCACGACCCGCACTTGTCATCCATCGCCAGTGGATCGTCTGGGCTGTGTTGCTGGCGCTGTTTGTGCTCGCACTTTACAGCCTGCGTGGTGTGCTGCTTCCCTTCGTGGCCGCCTTTGCGCTGGCCTACCTGCTTGATCCGCTGGCGCGCAGGCTTGAAAGGCTGGGGTCGGGGCGGCTGGTCGCGACAATCTTCATCATTGGCCTTTTCATCATCATTTTTGCCATACTGCTGCTGACGGTGCTGCCACTGCTGGCGAACCAGTTTGCAGCCCTGATCGAGCGTCTGCCGGATTATGCGACACGCTTGCAGGCGTTGCTGAGCCGCGAGTTTGGCCAGCTCATGCAGCGTTATGGCGCAAGCCTGGAAAAACTGGGCTTTGGCACGGGCCGGGCGGATTTCCAGAATTGGGCCAGCGATCTTGCGGCGCAAGGCGGAAGCTGGGCGCTGGGACTCTTCCGTTCGATCCTGACCGGCACGCAAGCGATCGTCGGCCTTGCGTCGCTGCTGGTGGTCACACCGGTGGTGGCGTTCTATCTGCTTGCCGACTGGGACCGCATGATCGACGCGATTGACGATCTTTTGCCGCGTTCCAATCTGGCAACCCTCCGGCAGATTGGACGGGAGATCAACGCTGCCATTGCCGCCTATATCCGCGGGCAGGGGATGCTCTGCCTGTTTCTGGCGCTGTGGTATGGCATCGGGCTGGCGATGGTGGGGCTGAATTTCGGCCTGCTTATTGGGCTGATGAGCGGCGTGCTGAGTTTCATCCCCTATGTTGGCTCCATTCTGGGCCTGATCGTCAGTGTGAGCATTGCCTTTGTGCAGTTCTGGCCGGACTGGGTTCCGATCCTCATGGTGCTCGGCGTGTTTGCCACCGGCCAGTTTCTGGAAGGCAATTTTCTCTCGCCAAAACTGGTGGGCGATGCAGTTGGCCTGCACCCGGTTTGGGTGATGTTCGCACTGTTTGCTTTCGGCAGCCTGTTTGGCTTCGTCGGTCTGTTGCTGGCGGTGCCGCTGGCTGCTGCCATCGGCGTCGTGACCCGGCATGCCCTGAAAGCGTACCGCCAGAGCGCGCTCTACGACAATGCGGCTGTGCCTGTGCCCGCGCCGGTGCCGGACAAAGCCCTTGAGCCTGGCGCATCGCGTCCCGCCGGCTAAACCCGATGGCAGAGCGGGCAAATCAACTGGCGCTGACATTTCCCGTCGCCGAACAATTCGGCGCCGATGATTTCCTGATTTCGGATTCCAACGAGCGCGCATACGCCTTTATTGAGCAATGGCCGGACTGGCCATCGTCGATGGCGATGCTGATTGGTGCGAAAGGTTCAGGAAAATCGCATCTGGCCGCCATCTGGTCCCGGCGGTCCCATAGCTGGCAAATCACGCCGCAAGAGCTGGAAGATGAGGCCATCCCGCACCTGATTTCCAACGGCGCGCTGTTGATCGATGGCATTGAGGCGTGGTCCTGCAACGAGGCGTCACTGTTT
>JBOFFO010000133.1:0-1647 GCA_051648665.1 Beijerinckiaceae bacterium
GATCACCGAGGGCTGGTGGAACATTTCCGCCAATGCCTGCGAGACCCTGCTCAAGGGCCAGTTGGCGGCGCGATTCTATTATATCCACGGCGTCGATTATGACCGCGGCGGCGAATGGAGCGGCAAGAGTTTCCTGTGCACGCGCGACCGCGAGTTCACGGTGCGCGGCGCTGAAAATTGCCTCGCCCGCGGCTTCGACCGCACCGGATTTTTCGAGATTGATACCGGCGAACAAAAAAGCTGGACGATTCAGCTGCTGGACCCGAACCGCCCCGTGCCGCAACAGGCCCCGGCCGGTGCAGCACCGCAGGCGCCGCGTCAATAAACAGCGGACTTAAATATCGCGCCCGTCCACCTGCGGCGCGAGCCGCTCTTCCATTTCCTTGAGCGATGGCTGCTGCGGATAAATGTCCAGCGCCTTGCGGATCATCTGCAACGCGCGCTTGCGGTCGCCTTCCGCCATCAGCATCTGGCCCGCCCCGGCCAGCGCGCCGAAATGGCGCGGCTCAAGCCCCAGCGCGGCGCGCATGTCATTCATCGCCTTGTCGAGATCGCCGATCAGGAACAAAGCCGTGGCGCGCCGGTAGTAGGCCTCCGCCCATTTCGGTTCGAGCGCGATGATGCGGTCGAGCAATTCGATGGCCTGCGGCAGGTCGCGATTCTTTTCATCAATCGCATCCGTCGCCCGCGTCATCAGCAGATCCGCCGTGTCGCTGCCGGAGCGTGATAGCCGCCGTTCGATCAGGTCTGCGATGCGCTTGCCCTCCGCCTCGCTGCCCGCCTTGGCCAGCCGCTCGAACAGCGAATCGAGACTCGCCCGCGCCAGATCGCCGCCCGGCGCCGCGCCCGCCCCCTTCGGCGAATCCTTGCCCTGATCCTTGCCCGCATCCTTCTGCGGTTCGATCGGGCGGCCCCCGCGCCGCTCCTCGCCCGCGCGAGGCTCAAGCCGCTGCCGCAAATCGCGCTGCAATTCGCGCAAGCCCGGAATGTCAGCGCCATCCCGGCGCGGCGGGTTGGGAATATCCTGTGCAGCAACAACACCGGCCATGCCAAGACCCGCCACGCTTATGGCGGCCGCGAAAAAACTGGTGCGGATCATATCCTGCATGAGGCGAAGGTTAGGCATGCGCGCTGCATCCGTCAAAGCCCGAAAGCGTAGCCTGCCATCACAGGCCAGCGAGCACGAGACCAGACAGTCGCGGCAAAAGAAAGACCGCCCGGATGGCGGCCATCCGGGCGGTCGATCAGGTCGGAGGCCGGAGCGGCTTGCCGCCGCTACAGCACATATCCAGCTTAGCCTTGGCGCGCCTTGAACCGGCGCTGCGTCTTGTTGATGACGTAGACGCGGCCGCGGCGGCGGACGATCTGGTTGTCGCGGTGACGCGCACGCAGCGACTTGAGTGAATTGCGAACTTTCATCGTCTTAATCCTGTCGTCCGATCAAACCCTTGCAGGCCAAACCGGGTTGAATTGGTGGGCGCGACAGGGATTGAACCTGTGACCCCTACCATGTCAAGGTAGTGCTCTCCCGCTGAGCTACGCGCCCGTTTCGCGGGCCTTTCGGTCGCGACGTGCGCGCGGCCTATAGCCGCTGCATCGCAGCGAAGCAAGCGTTTCGGGTCACGCCGCCTGAAGAATCCGCCCCAC
>JBOFFO010000134.1:0-4629 GCA_051648665.1 Beijerinckiaceae bacterium
AGCGCCTTGAGATTGGAGGCTTCCAGCTCCTTGCGCAGCCCGTCGCCGATAGCGCCATCGAGCACCTTGGCCACATGGGCGCGCGTGTCGAACAGGAACGGCAGATCGAGCACGTTCAGCTTCGGCGCCATGCCGGTAAAGAACGGATTGCCCGTCAGCGTCATATCGAGCGTACCGCCGCGCACGGCGCTGATCATTTGAGGATCGGATCCCAGCGCGCCATTGGGAAAGACCTGAATATCGAGCTTGCCGCCGGTGCGGGCCTTGATTTTTTCGGCAAAAGCCAGCGCCGCCACGTGCCAGCTGTCTGATACAGGATGCGGATGGCCAAAGCGCATCACCGTCGCCTGCGCTGCAGCCCGCCCGCCGATGGCAAAAAGCGCAACGCCTGCACCTGCTGCACCGATGACAGTTCGCCTGTTAAAAGTCATGGAAACCTCCCTTGCTTTTGTATGGGGTTGTTGCCCCGGTTATCGACCGTAGAAAAAACGCGCCGGAGCCGTCACCAACGCCGGAAAAACAATCAGCAGCGCCATCACTGCAATCTGCGCTAGCAAGAAAGGCATGACGCCGCGCACGACGCGGTCCATGTCCACCTTGCCGACCGAGCAGACGACATTCAGGACCGTACCAACCGGCGGCGTCAGCAAGCCAATGGCATTGTTCATGATGAACAGCACGCCGAAATAAACCGGATCGATGCCAGCCTGTTTGACCAGCGGCATCAGAACCGGCGTCAGGATCAGCACGGTGGGAATGAAATCGAGTGCTGTTCCCACGACGAAAACCAGCACCATCATCGCTGCCATCAGCAAGGTCGGATGCGCGAGGATCGGCTGGAAGAGCCGGCCCACCTCGCCGGCAATGTCAGCAATCGTGATCAGCCAGGCCGATACCATCGCCGCGCCAACCAGGAACATGACGGCGGACGATGTTTTAATGGCTGAGACAAGGGCGGGCCGCAGATCGGCAACTTTCAGATCGCCATAGACAAACATCCCCACAACGCCGGCATAGACCACCGCGACAGCCGCCGCCTCAGTCGGTGTGAAGACGCCGGCCTTCATGCCGCCAATAATCACCACCGGCAGGGCCAATGCCCACAACCCGTCGATGAAACTGCGCAGGACCTCTCGCGGCGATGCGCGCTTGCTCGGCGGCACACTGTCCCGGCGCGCAACAAAATACCAGGTCGCAACCAGAGCCAGCCCCATCAGCAGGCCTGGCACAATGCCAGCCAGAAAAAGCCGTGTGATTGAAACGCCGGCGGCCACACCGAAAACCACGAAACCGATCGAAGGCGGGATGACGGGCGCAATAATCCCGCCAGCCGCGATCAGGCCGCAGCTCCGGTCCATCCGGTACCCCGCCGCGCGCATCATCGGCACGAGCAGGGCCGCCAGTGCGGCCGTATCCGCCACGGCTGAGCCGGAGATCGACGCCATCACAATGGCGGCGATCACGGCGACATACCCAAGTCCGCCGCGCCAGTGTCCGACCAGTGTCACGGCAAGCGCAATAATCCGCCGCGACAACCCGCCGGCATTCATCAATTCGCCGGCCAGCATGAAGAACGGCACCGCCATCAACGGATAGCTGTCAGCGCCGCCGACGAGATTCTGTGCCACGATCTGCGCGTCGAAAACGCCGAGCCACAGCATCAACGCCACGCCGCACACCAGCAAGGCGATGGCAACCGGCATGCCGATCGCCATGCCGCCCAGCAGCGATGACAGAAAAACGGCGATCGTCATCAGCCGGCCGCTCCGCTGAGGGGATCAGGTCCGGGTGTGTGATGGCGGTCTGGCGCGCGCCCTGTCGCCAGCCGCCAGAAGGCGAGTGCATTCAGCGCGCCGATACCGATGCCGCAGGCCAGCCCTGCCATGTAGGTCACGGCCAGCGGGATGCCGGTGATGGGCGCACGATTATCGATGTTGATGACAATTTGCCGCCAGCACCCGATGACCACCAGCATCATGCAGATGAACGACAGGCCTTCTGCCGCCAGCTGGCAGGCGCGCCGGGCATTCGGACCCAGCGCTCCAGTGAGCGAACTCATGCCCAGATGCCCGCCCTCTCCGGCCACGAGATAAGCGCCGCCGAACGTCAGCCAGACGAAAAGCATGCGCGACACTTCCTCGGCCATGATGATCCCGGAATCAAAGCCGTACCGCAGCACGACATTCCCGAAGATAAGAGCAAGCATCGCCACAAATCCGGCGATCAACACCGTCTCGATGGTCCGGTTCAGGAAACGGGCAACGGCCATGCAAACCCCGGATGAAGTATACTGCATACAGAATGGACAGGAATGCCCTGTCAGGCAAGGGCGGGTGCGCTGGCAAATGTGCGGTCTTGCTGCTGTCGCAGGGTCAGGAGCACTGAATCCCCTGCGATTTCGAGGTCAGATGGCCGGATGGCCGCACCTTTCGCCACCGGGCGGGCAAGCACCCGGTTGGCGACGAGGTAATAGGGCGTCGTGCGGTCAGCGGAGAGCGGCGCCATCGGCCGCATCTCGGCGGCTACACCCGCAATGGTGTGGTGGTGGCCGACCGCATCGAGCCGGGTTCCCGCTGCCAGGTCGCGTGTTGCGACCGCCACGAGGTCCATCCGCGGCGCGTAATCGTCCGGATAGGTGGACTGGCCCAGCCCGACGAGATCCAGCACAGAGGTTGCCGCCTCCAGCCCCAGAAGGTGGCGCGGCAGATAGATCATCGCCGTTCCTGCATCGGCGCTCACCACATGCCCCTTCTCGGCCAGCACAGACCAGCTGGCGCGATCCTGACAGGCGACCGTGATGAAAACGCCGCCAGCAAAGCTCGCTTCATCGGTCGCGCGCAGATGGTGGAACACATCGAGCCGGCGGCGGCCTGACAGCAACCCATGCGGCCGGGCCTGCGAAAACAGCGCCGCCACTTCGGGAATGCGCGCGACAGGGGCATGGAAGGGTGGCGTGTCAGACGCGAAACCGCAGGCGTTGGCAACCAGCGTCATCTCGCACAGATCGGGCACCGCCTTCAGCCCGTAGGCACTGGAAAGGACTGCGGCGCGCCCGGCGCACACCGCCGGCAGGCTCCGCTCTTCCGGTGTCCACCATGCGGCGAGATCCGGCACAGGCGCCGCGCGGCCATTGCTCGTCACAATACCCGAAGCGGCGTCGAAGACGAAGTCATATTCGCTGGATTTTCCGGCACAGCAAATATCGAAACCCAGCGTTTCGGCCCACGTGATGAGATCGATCAGCAAGGCTGGCTGATCACCGTCAACGGGCGTGATGCCGACACCCGCTGCCCGCGCCATATGCGCCAGCATCGGTCCCGCAACGCTATCGGTTTCCTTGGTGACCAACAGCACATGCCGTTTGGCCTCAATCGCTTTCAGGGCATGGCGCGCCGCCGCTTCCGGATGGCCCGTCGCCTCGACCAGCAGCTGGAACGGCAGATCAATCACAACGTCGAGATGGCCGGCCGCCACCGCATGCCCGGCATCGAAGGCCGCGCGCGCGTCCTGCGCGGTCGCGCAGAGACGAATGGTTTGCGGATCGACACCTGCTGCCGCCAGCGCCGCTCCGGCGGCGTCTGCCGAAAGATCAACCACAATCATCGCTGAAAGGCGGCGGATGAACCGCGCCTGCGCGAGGAAACTCTGACCGAATGCGCCGCCGCCGACGATGCATGTCCGGATCGGCGTCTGAATATCCGCATAGCGCCTGTGATAGTTCATACGCTTGGCCTCCCGCCCCTCATCGCCACGCGGCTGGCGGCATGGCGCATTATCCCCATTCGCGAATGCAACCGGCGAAACGACGGACTGACCAGTCGCGCAGCCCCGCAAGCTGAAAGGGTGTGTCAGAATTTTTCAGCGCGGAATGTGGTCCATCACATCATCAGGTGTATCCGATGATCATTGGCTTTCCGTCGCGCACCACGTCACATCGCCATCAGCATCACGGAGTGGCCGATGAAAGCGGAGACATCATCGACCCCAGCGCAGCGCCATGACATCCAGATCCCGGCCCAGTTCGATGAGTTGCGCACGCGCATGGGGATGGAGGGGCGGCAGCGGATGGCGCAGCGCATCGGAACGGATGATGCCGCCCTCCTTCATCAGCGCCTTGGCAGCGGCGAGGCCGCATTGGCGATTTTCGTGATTGATGAGCGGCAGCCATTTCGCATAGGCCGCCCGTGCCGCAGCGCGATCCCCTTTTTCCCACGGATCCATGATTTCGCGGATGCCATCGGGATAACCGCCACCCGTCATCGCGCCGGTGCAGCCCGCATCAAGGTCAGCCATCAGCGTGATCGCTTCCTCGCCATCCCACGGGCCGACAATGGCGTCACCGCCGAGCGCAATCAGCTCACGAAGTTTCGCCGCTGCGAACGGCGTTTCAATTTTGAAGTAGGCGACATTCGCGATGTCCTTGGCCATGCGCGCCAGAAACGGCGCCGATAGCGGCGTGCCGGCCACGGGCGCATCCTGAATCATGATCGGGATGGAAATGGAGTCCGAGACAGCACTGAAAAACTCGAAAATCCGCTGCTCGGAAAAGCGCAGCGTCGCCCCATGGTAAGGCGGCATGATCATCACCATCGCCGCCCCGGCATCCTGCGCCTTGCGGCTGCGCAGCGC
>JBOFFO010000135.1:0-1510 GCA_051648665.1 Beijerinckiaceae bacterium
TGGCGGCGCTGTCGCGCGGCACGCTGCATTTCACGCCGCAGGCGGAAGACGGCGTCACCTACGCGAAAAAAATTCTCAATGACGAGGCGCGGATTGATTTTTCCGCGTCCGCCGCCACGGTGCATAATCTCATCCGTGGATTGTCGCCGTTTCCTGGCGCATTTTTTGAAGCCGATCTTGGCAAGGGGCAGGAGCGGGTGAAGGTGCTGAAATCACTGCGTATTACCGATGCCCACGCCGCTGCGCCCGGCACGGTGCTGGACGACCGCCTCACCATCGCCTGCGGCAAAGGCGCGGTGCGGCTTGTCACCGTGCAGCGCGCCGGCGCCAAGCCGATGGATGCGTCGACGTTTCTCAACGGCGCGCGTCTTGCGCCAGGAATGGTTCTTTAACGGTCCATTGACCATGATATTGCCGCGCTGTTCCGGCCTGTTGCGTTGCGCCCGCCACCCCGACTGGATTTGCCCGCGATGACCCTGCCTGCCCGGCTCCCGCTTGTGCTTGCCACCTGCCTGATCGCCCTGCCTGCCTTCGGTCAGCAGACCCAGACCGAGGAAATGGAGCGCCGCGCCAGAGTGATCGAGCGCGCCCCGGCCAATGCGGCCAAGGTGCTGTTCGGCACCGTGAAAAACGGCGCGCCCTTGCAGGCCCGCGCCATCGGCTCTTTCGCCCGCGGTTGCGTTGCCGGCGCGACCGCCCTGCCCGTCGATGGCCAGACCTGGCAGGTGATGCGCCTGTCGCGCAACCGCAACTGGGCCCACCCGGATCTCGTTTCGCTGATCGAGCGCATCAGCCGGCAGGCTCCCTCGGTCGGCTGGAACGGGCTTCTCGTCGGCGACATGTCCCAGCCGCGCGGCGGCCCCATGCTCACCGGCCACGCCTCGCACCAGATCGGCCTTGATGCCGACATCTGGCTGACGCCAATGCCGAACCGCCGCCTGTCCCGCGATGAACGCGAGACCATGTCCGCCACCAACATGGTGCGCTCCGACTGGATGGATGTGGATGAAAGCGTCTATTCCCAGCGGCAGATGAACATTGTCCGTCTCACGGCGAAACAGCCGGAGGTGACGCGCATCTTCGTCAACCCCGCGATCAAGAAAGCCATGTGCCGCGACGCCGGGTCAGACCGTGCCTGGCTGTCGAAGGTGCGGCCGATGTGGGGGCACAATTATCATTTCCACATCCGCATCGCCTGCACCGATGACGCGTGCCGCGATCAGGATCCGCCGCCGGGCGGCGATGGCTGCGGGCAGGAACTGACGGACTGGCTCGCGACGCAATACAAGGCGATGCATGCGCCCAAGCGTGGCGGCGGCAAGCCAAAACCGGAACGCTGGTGGACGCTCGACGACCTGCCGGCAGAATGCAAACAGGTGCTGGTGGCGAAGTAGCTATAAAGTCTGGATAACGTAAGGGGCATTGCGTATTGTTGCCAGATCGAGTTCAAGCAACGTTGCGGTGCCGATGACCCAAGCGCCAACTGTAAATCCGCCATAGGCAAGAATTT
>JBOFFO010000136.1:0-7357 GCA_051648665.1 Beijerinckiaceae bacterium
GCGCGCTCCGCACCGCCGGAAAAAAAAGACGGGCGCGCGCAAGGGTTCGTGGCGCTCTATGAGGCGCGCAACGCCATCTGGGCCGCCCGCAACCACGAAAGTTTTACGCAACTGGGCTACATGAAAAACCCGATTGCCTATCGCTGCGTGCGGTTGATCGCGCAGGCCATTGCGGCACTGCCCATGGAATTGCATCAGGGCAACCGCATTCTCGACACCCATCCCCTGCTGACGCTGCTGGCCCATCCCAATCCACGCCAGGATGGCCATGGATTTCTTGAAGCGCTCGCATCCCATCTCATGATTTGCGGCAATGCCTATGCGCATGCCGTCATCATCGACGGCGCTGTGCGTGAGCTGCATGTGCTGCGGCCCGAACGTATGAAAATCAACATTGGCGCCAATGGCTGGCCGCATGCCTATGATTATGCGCTGAAGGGCGCGCCCCTGCGTTTCGTGCAGGAGCCTGCGCCGGTCCTGCCCATTCTGCATCTCGCCCACTTTCATCCCGGCGACGATTATTTCGGATTTTCGCCAATGCAGGCGGCGATGGATGCGCTGGAATTGCACAACAAGGCCAGCGAATGGAACAAGTCATTGCTTGATAATTCGGCCCGTCCATCCGGCGCGCTGGTCTATTCCGGCAGTGACAACGCGCATTTGTCCGACACACAATTCGACCGGCTGAAGGCGGAACTGGAGGAGAATTTCTCCGGTCCCATGCGCGCCGGCAGGCCGTTGCTGCTGGAAGGCGGGCTGGACTGGAAACCTTTGTCACTCTCGCCGCAAGAGATGGATTTTCTCGCGGCGAAAAACAATGCGGCGCGCGAAATCGCTTTCGCTTTTGGCGTGCCGCCCATGCTGCTTGGTCTGCCCGGCGACAACAGTTATGCCAATTATCGCGAGGCCAATCAGGCGTTCTGGCGTCAGACCGTCAAGCCGCTGGCGCAGAAAATCGCGGGCGCATTGGCGCAATGGCTGACGCCCGCGTTTGCCGAGGGCCAGGAATTGCGCATTCAGCACGATTGGGATTCGGTGCCGGATATGAGCGAGGACCGCAACCGCCTGTGGGAGCGTGTGATGGCGGCAGGTGATCTGCTCACGGTTGAGGAGCGCCGCGCGGCGCTCGGTTATCCTGAAAAAAAGCCGGTCAGCGGCCATGACCGCCCTTGATGCCGGCTTTCATGCACTGATCAGCCGCGGCGATTTCGCCGATATTGTTCTGACCTTGTGGGCGCTGTGCGCCACGCTGCTCAGCGCGGTGCTCGTGCGCGCCCTGATCTTGTCGAACCGGGCGCTGGCGCAGGCTGCCGCTGACATTGCCGAAGCGCAGGATAATGCCCGCGCCTTCGTGCGAGAACTGTCCGCCTTCAACCGCGCCCACGGCGTCGAGTAAATTTTTGCAATGAAAAAGGAGAGCGCGATGACGATGCACCGTCGCGAATGCAAGGCCATGTCTGGCCCGAATGCGCCCAAACGTTCGCAGGCCCTGCAGGCCCCGCGCGCGGATGCCGCGATCCGTAATTTTTTTGTCGCGGTCGGCAATCTCGGCGCCGCATCGCAGGGCAAGCGTGCGGGCGGAAAAACCGCTGCGGCCCAGCCGGTTCGTCCTGGCGCTGGCAAGACAGGCCGTGGCTGATGGCGGGCGCATTGTCAGTGATCCCGGCGCAACAGCGCATGAAAGAGACAGATGCCGGATGGATCGAGGGTTACGCATCGCTGTTCGGCGTTCCCGATATGGCAAAAGATGTGGTTGAACCCGGCGCATTTTCTGCGTCGCTCGCGCGGCGCAGTGCATCCGGCATCCGCATGCTGTGGCAACATGATGCGGCACAACCCATCGGCATATGGACGTTGATTGCGGAAGATGCGCGCGGACTCTTCGTGCGCGGCAGGCTCAATCTCGCTTTGGAGCGGGCGCGGGATGTGTATGCGCTGATCCGCGATGGCGCGGTCGATGGCCTGTCCATCGGCTTCAAGGCCGAGCGTGCCCGCAGCGAAACGCGCGGCGGTCCGCGCCGTCTGTTCGCGGTGGATTTGTGGGAAATTTCCATCGTCACCTTTCCGATGCTGCCCGGCGCGCGTGTGCATGCCGTGCCGCACCATCACACGGCCTCGTCTGATGCCGTGTTGGCCGGCGCGATGCGCCGCGCCGCCCGATCCCTTCTCCAGCCCAGCCATTGAACAAGGATATGCTGATGATTGACCCGATGATTCCTGAAACCAAGGCCATCGGCGGCGATGCCGCTGCCGCCTATGACCAGCTCGCGCGCACTTTCGATGCGTTTCGGGCTGAAAATGATGAGCGGCTGCGCCAGATCGAGAAGCGCGGCGTCGCCGATCCTGTCACAGAGGACAAACTCACGCGCATTAACACGGCGCTGGATGACACCCGCCGCCGTGTCGATGATCTTGTGCTGAAGCGCGTGCGGCCTTCGCTGGCGGGCAGCTTTGATACGCCGTCGCTTGTCGATGTGGAGCACAAGAAAGCGTTTGATGCCTATGTGCGCGGCGGCGAGTTTTCTGGCCTGAAAGCGCTGGAGGAAAAAGCGTTGTCGGTCGGCTCCGGTCCCGATGGCGGTTATCTCGCGCCGCCGAATACGGAAGAAGAGGTGCTGCGTCGCCTGTCTTTGCTGTCGCCAATCCGCAGCATCGCTTCGCAACGGCGTGTGTCGGTGAATGTCTATAAAAAGGCATTTTCCACCACCGGCGCTTCTGCAGGCTGGGTTGGTGAAACGGCGGCGCGCCCGCAAACCAATTCGCCGGTGCTGGCGGAAATGTCATTTCCGGCCATGGAGCTTTACGCCATGCCGGCGGCCACGCAGGCGCTGCTCGATGACGCGGTCGTGGACATCGACCAGTGGCTTGCTGATGAAATCGAAACCACTTTTGCCGAGCAGGAAAGTGCCGCGCTTGTTAATGGCAACGGCACGAATCAGCCGCGCGGCTTTCTCAACTACACCAAGGTGGCGAACGCCTCGTGGAGTTGGGGGAATATCGGTTATATCCCGACCGGCGTCTCCGGCAATTTCGCCGCCAGCAACCCGTCCGATCAGCTCATCGATCTGATCTATGCGCTGAAAGGCTCGTTCCGGCAAAACGCTTCGTTTGTGATGAATCGCAAGACGCAGGCGGCGGTGCGGAAATTCAAGGCGAGCACTGGCGAATATCTGTGGACGCCGCCAGCCACGGCGGGCGCGCCGGCGCAGCTCATGGGGTTCCCGATTGTCGAGGTGGAGGAAATGCCGGACATGGCGGCGGATTCTTTCGCCATCGGCTTCGGCGATTTCAAGCGCGGCTATCTCATTGTCGACCGCGCCGGCATCCGTGTATTGCGCGATCCCTACACCGCCAAACCCTATGTGCTGTTCTACACAACCAAGCGTGTCGGCGGCGGCGTGCAGGATTTTGATGCGATCAAGCTGATGAAATTCGGCGTGACATAAACCCGGACGCGGCTGCGAAACAGCGTGTCCAACATTCCGGCGTGCGCGGCCTGTCTGCGCCCGCCTCAACGCATGGCGCTGCCGATCCAGGCGCGATGATCACCCACTTCGGTGGCGATGGTCAGGCCGCCGCACGCGCCGGGCTTTCCCGGCGCGCCTGATGACCAGCTGACGATGCCGACCACCGCGCCGCTGTCCACGGCGTAAATCGGCCCGCCGGAATCGCCGCGGCATCCGCCGGTGCCGATTTTCGCCGTCTCGCCGTCGCTGCCCACAGCCGCGATGAGCCGGTGACTTTTCCAGTCCACGGTGCGGGCGCGCAAATAGGCGCCGCGCAGCACGCCAGCTTTCGCGCCGGCATTGGTGCCGACGCCAAACCCGGCCAGAAACACATCGCCGCGTTCGGCAAAATGGCCAAGCGCTGCCGGCTCCATATCCGCCGGTGCCGGATTGGCGAGCCGCACCACGGCGAGATCGATGCCATCGGAATTCACCGGCAATTTCGCATGCCGGAAGGAGGGATGCGGCGTCACATCCGCGATTTTCAGAAAGCGCGGCCGGAAGCGTGCATCCAGCGCCACCACATGGCGCGGCTTGCTGCGCATGAAACAATGCGCGGCCGTGAGGATTCTGTCCTGTGCGATGAGAACGCCGGTGCACAGGCCGCGCTCAAACACGATCGCGACGGTATGCCGCCGCACGCCATCAGGATCTTTCGCCGCCGTCGCGCCGACAACCGCCTGCGCCGGCAAGAAGGAGAGCGCCAGCATCGCCAGAGAAGGAAGGAATGAGAACAGGAAACGGATCATCCGGCGATGATGCAAGCTGAAAGGACATGCGTCGAGGCCTTGGAGACTCTGCGGGCAGGGGACGGCGTGAGTCATTGCCATTGCGCCGCCGCGCCCCAGTTCGCCAACGCGCCATCGATCCATCCGCGCTGCGGCCCGATGAGAATGCCTTGCGTGTAGCGGCCGCATTTTTTTCCGCCGGTGCCGGTGGACCATGAAATAATGGCGACGACGGCGCCGCTCTCGTCATGCATCGGCCCGCCGGAATCACCCTGGCAGCCGCCGCGCACGGCGCCATCGGCGCTCTGCGCCCACACGAGCAATTTTCCGGCGCCATAGGGCGTCGCCACGGTCAGTGCCGCGCGGCGGTACCGGCCCGTGCTTTTTGGTTCGCCCTCAATGGCGAGGCCAATGCCGCGCGCATCGATGGCGCGGCCAGCAGGCGGCGGCGCAATGGTCTTCAACGCAGCAGGAGTGCCTGCCGCGCGGTCGAGCCGCACCAGTGCGAGATCAATGGACTGTTCGCGCGCGGCAATCGCGCCAGCGCGATAGCGCGGATGGCTGGCGATGGCGGCAGGCGCAACCAGCGCGCCGTCAATCATGACGCGCACTTGCGCGCCATGAACGCAATGCGCCGCGGTCAGCAGCGTGCGGGCATCAACAAACACGCCGGTGCAGAAGCCGCCGCGGTCGTTCAGCACCATCGCAGCCTGCGCTGCGCCCGCCTCATCCGGCACGCCATTGATGATGGCGTGCGCCGGCGTCGCCGCCAGTGCGGCACATAAAAAGATGTATCTCGAACCGGGAAAAACCATGACACCCGTCTTGCTTGAAGCGCCATCGGCCGAACCTGTTTCGCTCGCCGATATGAAAGAATGGCTGCGCGTCACCGCTGCCGATGAGGATTTGCTGATCACACGGTTGATTGCTGCGGCGCGTCTTACCGTGGAGGCGGCATCGGGGCAAATCCTGATGGCGCAAAAATGGCGGCTGGTGCTGGATGCCTGGCCGGCGGGCGGCATCATCCGCGTGCCGCTCAAGCCGCTGATCAGTTGTGATGCCGTGCGGGTTTTCTCCAGCCCATCAGCCAGCGAAATCGTGCCGCTGTCACAGTATGAAACGGATTTGCGCAGCGATCCCGCCCGCCTCGTGCTGACCGGCGCCTTACCCGCGCCCGCGCGTGCGGCTGGCGGAATCGAAATTGATGTCACCGCCGGCTTTGGCGCGACAGCGGCTGCTGTGCCGGGCGATCTCGTGCAGGCCGTTAAATTGCTGGCGGCCCATTGGTTCGAGCGGCGCGGCGACGAGCCGGGCAGCGCACCGCCTTTGCCGCAAAACGTCGTCGCACTGGTTGCGCCGTGGCGGCGGGTGAGGCTCTGATATGGCGCGCGGATTTATTACAGCCGTGACCCGCCGCGCCATTGGCGCATTGCGTTGGCGTGTGACGCTCGAGCGGGCGCAAGGCATGGATGATGGCGCGGGCGGATTTTCGCGCAACTTCGTGCCATTCGATCAGGCATGGGCCTCGATCCAGCCCCTCGGCGCAGCGCTGGTGGAAGAGGAAGGCCGCGTGGCGCAAGATGCAACCCATCGCATTGCCATGCGCTGGCGGGCCGATCTCGATACCGGCTGCCGCATCGTGCAGGGCGCGCGCATTTTCACCATCAATGCCGTGGCGGACGCGGATGAAACACGCCGGTATCTGATTGCGCTGGTGCAGGAGTCGCGGCCATGACGCATCCGTCGCATGCTTTGATCGCGGTACTGATCGCACGCCTGCGCGCCGATACAGCTTTGCTCACACTGCTGGGCGGGCCGCATATTTACGAACAGGTTCCTGCGGATCGAAAGCCGCCCTGGGTCATTGTTGAAGAGGTCACGGCGCGCGACAATGGCACTTCGCTCGATCAGGGCCATATCCATCGCCTGACGCTGGCCTGCGTCAGCGCCATGCCCGGCATCACCCAATGCGCAGAGATCGCCGCGCGTGCTGCGGCGCTGCTCGATAATGCCGCGCTGCTGCCCGACGGGCACCGCCTCGTGAATTGCGCCGTAACAGAAACAGCGCTGCGCCGCAGCGACAAGCGGCAACGCCGCATCATGGCCGTGCGCCTGCGCGCGGTGACCGAAGTTCTTTGACATCTGGAGATTGTGATGGCCGCGCAAAAAGGCAAGGATCTGCTGCTGAAACTCGATGATGGCACAGGCGCATTCATAACCGTTGCGGGTCTGCGGGCGCGTCAGATCGCGTTCAACGCTGAAACAGTGGACGCCACCAACGCCGACTCCGCCGGGCGGTGGCGTGAGCTGCTCGCCGGCACCGGCGTGAAGCGCGCCGCGCTCACAGGGTCAGGCATTTTCAAGGATGCGCAAAGTGATGCACAGGTGCGCACGTTGTTTTTCGATGATGTGATCCGCGCGTGGCAGATCATCATTCCCGATTTTGGCCGCGTTGAAGGTCCGTTTCAGGTGACAGCGCTGGAATATCGTGGCGAACATGCGGGCGAGGTGACATTCGAAATTGCGCTGGAATCCGCTGGCGCGCTCACCTTCACTGCGGTGTGAGGCGCGCATGGCAAATGCACGGCGTGGCGAAATAGATGTCAGCATCGCAGGCCAGCGCCTGCGGCTATGCCTGACGCTGGGAGCCCTGGCGGAAATCGAAACGGCGCTGGGCGCAGCGGGTTTGCAGGCGCTTGGCCAGCGGCTCACGCAGGGCGATCTTGCGGCGCGCGACCTCATCGCCATCATCGGAGCCGCCGCGCGTGGCGGCGGTGAAACGGTGAGCGAGACAGACATTGCGCAATGGACCTGCGCCGATGCGATTGAAGATATGGCAGCCGCCGTCACGCGATTATTTGCCGCTGCTTTTCTGCGCGGAGATGCAAACCCAAACCCTTGAACGCCGCAGCGCGCCAGCCGGAGCCATCGCCATTCGACTGGGATGGCGTGATGGCTTTTGGGTTCGGTGTGCTGTGGCTGTCACCCAAAGACTTCGGGGCATTGTCGTTGCATGAAAGTGCCGCAGCATGGCGTGGCATTTTTGGTTCCGCACACGCTTTACCAACACGCGATGCTATCGCTGCGATGATGCAGCAATTTCCGGATCGGACATAAAGGATT
>JBOFFO010000137.1:0-6379 GCA_051648665.1 Beijerinckiaceae bacterium
TGCAGATCAATACCGGCGCGGAACCGCAGAAGGGTGGTGTGCTGCCGGAGGAGGCGGACGCCTTCGTGAAACTTTGCCGCGAAAGCTATGGGTTGCCTGTCTCTGGGCTGATGTGCATTCCGCCGTTCGACCAGCCGCCGTCGGCCCATTTCGCCCTGCTCGGGAAGATCGCGGCGCGGAACGGCCTCACCATGTTGTCCATGGGCATGAGCGCCGATTTTGAGCAGGCGATTATGCTGGACGCGACCCATGTGCGGGTGGGAACGGCGATCTTCGGGACGCGGCAGACGGCCGGAAAAGGCTGATTTGCCGGCTATGCGATGCTGATGCGCGTGCGCGGTCCCAACCGCACAATCAGCCAACGCAGATCGCGCGGCTTGAGCGCGACGCACCCCGCTGTCGCGCTGAAGCCCGGCCGCGCCGCATGCATGAAGATGGCAGAGCCACGCCCTTTGATGATCGGGCTGCGATTCCAATCTATGTCGATGACAAGATCGTAGAGCGCGTCATCGCGCCACATCTCCTCATGGCTGGCGGCGAAGGGCCGCTTGACCGGCTGGTTGTAAAGCCGGTGGTCCGGGGCGTCGCACCAGCCATCATCAGGCCGGATGCGTTTCAGGGGCAGGCCGGTGCGCGGGCGCGGCCGGTCCGGCCTGTGATAGAGGGCAATCAGCCTGAAGACGCCGCGCGGCGAGGCGCCATCACCCTCCCGTTTCGCTGCCGAAATGCCGGTCCGGCCAATGGCGCAGGGGATGATGCGGTTCCCGGCGATGAGCTTGCCCCAATGGGCTGCGCCGATCCGGCGGCGCACCCGCACAATCGTGAAAGAGCGCGAGGCGGTTGTGCTTTGGCCCTTATGGATTCGCATGGCAACATTCCATGCTCAAACCTGCCAGGCGCGCAAGTCTTCCAAGCGCACAAGGCATCAGGACACAAAGCTGTCAGCGGCGTTCAGTTGCCGCACGGCGGCATTGATCCTACACAGGACAAACCGTTGCTTTATCCGCTTCACAAGAATTCACGGACGCTTCCCATGTCGAACGCCCATCGGCTGCTGCTTGTCGATGATGACAATGATCTGCGCATCACCCTGGCCGAGCAATTCGCCTTGCATGACGAGTTTGCCATCGCGCAGGTCGATACAGCGGCGAAAGCGCTGACCCATGTGAAAGGCGAGCGGACCGATCTGGCGATCATGGATGTCGGCCTGCCGGATATGGACGGGCGCGAGGCTGTGAAGCAGATGCGCCGCAACGGTTTCCGGTCGCCGATCATCATGCTGACCGGCCAAAGCGGCGATGCCGACACCATTCTGGGGCTGGAAGCGGGCGCGAACGACTACATCCCCAAGCCGTTCAAGTTCGCGGTGCTGCTGGCGCGTGTGCGCGCCCAGCTGCGTCAGCATGAGGCGAGCGAGGACGCGATTTTCACGGTCGGCCCCTACACCTTCTCGCCGGCCTCGAAGCTGCTGAGTTCGTCGCGCGGCTCGAAAATCAAGCTGACGGAGAAGGAAACGGCGATTCTGCGCTTTCTCTACCGCGCCGGGCAAAAAGTGGTGCCGCGCGAGACGCTGTTGCAGGAGGTCTGGGGCTACAATGCGCAGGTCACCACGCATACGCTGGAAACGCATATCTACCGCCTGCGCCAAAAGATCGAGCAGGAGCCTTCGGCGGCGACCCTGCTGGTGACCGAACCGGGCGGCTACAAGCTGGTGCCCTGACCGGGCGCTGCGGTCCTGCCTTTTGCCGCGCGATAGCGGCAATGCTATGGGCGTGCCCATGACATTGGACGCCACCGTTGCCCTGCTGGCCCGTGTGCCGCCGCTGACGCGGCTTGAGCGCGAGGCGTTGCGGCTGATTGCTTTTTCTGCGGATCTGCGGCGGCTGCGCGCCGGCGATGTGCTGTTCCGCAAGGGCGAACGCAGCCACGGCGCCGCTCTGGTGATGAGCGGCGCCATCGCGCTCGCGGCTGAGGATGATGGGGGCCCGGCGGTGGAGATCGTCAGGCCCGGCGCGCTGATCGGCGAGATGGCGCTGATTGCACCGACCGAGCATCCGGCACAGGCGCTGGCGCGCGAGGACAGCGAGGTGCTGGTCATTTCGCGCGTGCTGTTCCGCCGCGTGCTGGACGAATATCCGCAGTGCGCCGCGCTCATCCATGCCGATTATGCGGAGCGTCTGCAAACGATGCGCACCGCACTGGCGCGGGTCGCCACCCGCCTCGACCGGGCCGGCTGATCCCGACGCGCATGAGCACTGTTCCGGCCCCTGCTGTGCACGAACCGTCGCGCCGCGCTGTGCTGTCGCGGCTGTGGCGGGATTCGATGGCGCCATACCTGCCGCAGATGCTGCTGATCCTGCTGCTCGTCGCAATCATCGCGGCAGCGACCAGCCTTTATCCGGTGCTGATCAAAATTGCCTTCGATGCCTTTTCCGGTCAGGCCGGCAGCGGCGCCGGTTCCGGCCTGCTGATGGTCGCGCGCAATGTCCTCCGCGCACTGTTTGGCGAGGGCGCAACGGTCATTCATGTCATTGCGCTGCTGGTGATCGTCGTGACGGCGATCAAGGGATTTTCCATGCTGGCGCAGATGGTGCTGACCAATCGCGTCGTGACGCGCATCGAAGCGGATATGCGCACCGCGCTTTATGCCCGGTTGATCGACGCTGATCTGATGCAGGCACAGCGGGCTTCTCCGGCGGCGCTGACGCAGCGCTTCACCACGGATTTTTATTATATCCGCGATGCGATGGCGCGGATCATCAATGTCGTAATCCGCGATCTGGTCACGGCGCTGGCGCTTGTCGGCACGATGATCTGGATCGACTGGAAATTGACGCTGGCTGCCCTTGTGGTTGCGCCGATTGTTGGCATTCCCATCGGCCAGGTTGGCCATAAATTGCGGCGCATCTCCAATGATGCGCAGCAGCAGGCCGGGGAAATGGCGAGTTTTGTGTCGGAAAGCCTCGGCGGCATCCGCGTCGCGAAAAGCTATGGTCTCGAAGACTATTTGAAAAAGCGCGCGGCGCAGATGTTCGCCTTTGCGCAAAGGCTGGCCATGAAGGCGGTCAATGCGCGCTCGCGCCTCGACCCGCTGCTGGAAGTGGGCGGCGGGCTTGCGGTTGCCGGCGTGCTCACCGTGATCGGCCTGCGCATTGCACAAGGCGAAAGCACGGTGGGTGATTTCACGGGCTTCGTCACCGCGCTGCTGCTGGCGGCGCAGCCGATCCGCTCCATCGGCAATATGAATGCGGTGTTGCAGGAAGCGACGGCGGCGCTGGTGCGCGTCTATGGCGTCATGGATGAACAGCCCACGATCCGCGACCGTGACGGCGCAAAGCCGCTGGCGGTTCAGCAGGGCGCGGTTACATTCGATCATGTGCGCTTCGGCTATCATGAGGACGGCGCGGCGTTGAATGATGTGTCGCTGCTGGCGGAAGCGGGGAAAACCACAGCGCTGGTCGGACGCTCCGGCTCAGGCAAATCGACGCTCGTGGCGCTGGTCCCACGGCTTTACGATGTGCAAAGCGGCAGCGTGCGCATTGATGGCGTGGATGTGCGCGATGTGACGCTGAAAAGCCTGCGCGCACAGATCGCCGTCGTCAGTCAGGATGTCATCCTGTTCGACGACACGATCGCCAACAATATCGCCTTCGGTAAACCTGATGTATCGCGCACGGATATTGAGGCCGCAGCCAAAGCGGCGGCCGCCCATGATTTTATTGCGCGCCTGCCGCAAGGCTATGACACGGTGGTCGGTCCGCGCGGCGGCGCTCTTTCCGGTGGTGAGCGCCAGCGCATTGTGCTCGCCCGCGCTTTTGTGCGCGATGCGAAAATCCTGCTGCTGGATGAACCGACCAGCGCACTGGATGCAGAATCGGAACAGCAGGTGCAGGCCGCATTATCGTCGCTCATGCAAGGCCGCACGACGCTTGTCATTGCTCACCGTCTTGCCACGGTGCGCGATGCCGACAAGATCGTGGTGATGGAGCAGGGCCGCATCGTCGAAGAGGGGCGGCACGAGGATTTGCTGGCGCGCAACGGCGCCTATGCGAAATTGCACCGGCTGCAATTCGAAGGCGTGTAAATTTTCACCGTATCGGCGTCTTCAGGACAATGAATCGTCATTTTTTTGAGACGAAGCCGGATTATTCCCGGTGCAACAGCTTCTCGGTGATGAAGGTCGAGAAGCGGTGCGGCCTGAAGGTCGCCTTGAGATGATCCGGGTCGTAATGGTCGCGCACCCAGTCGCGGAAGGGGATGCCCTTCGCCTCGCCTTCATCGCGATACATTTCGAAGAAGCGGTCGAGAATGCCGGTCGGCGCGAAATGGAAATGGCCGTAGCGGATCGAGAGCTGCTGCATTGCCTCCGCCGCCGGCTTTCCCTCCTGCATGATCAGGTAAAGCGCAGCGACAAAACCGGCGCGGTCTGCGCCGGATTTGCAATGGATCAGCACCGGCTTGGCCAGGCCGGCAAAGAATGCGTCCGCCTCCAGAATGGTTGCCTTGTCCGGCGCGCCACGGGAAGTGACGATGAACTCCGCCAGCGTCAGCCCGTGCCGGCGACAGGCATCGACCTCCAGCGGCCAGGAGCCGTGGCGACGGCCGCCGCGCAGGGACACCACCGATTTCAGGCCCTGCCGGGCCAGCCGGCCGAGATGACGCGGTGTCGGCTGGGCGGAGCGCCAGAAGGCGGGCGTCACCTTGTGGAAGTTGAGATAGGCCATGCGCACGAAGGCATGGTCGATGAAGAAGGAGTGCGCCCAGGCGCGCAGCCGTTCCAGCCCGGTCAGGTGCGTGATCCCGTCCCAGCGGGAGGGCGCACGCCACACGTCACCCACCGCCTTGATCGGCGGCAGCGTCGCGGAAGGTGGCGGGGTGTGCTCGTTCACGACGTTGCGGGTCCGTGCGGGGCTGATCGGAAAGCCGCCAAAGTGGGCGTCCGGAGCGTGTTTCGCAAGCCGGGGCGGGCTGGCGGCTGCTTGTGCCGGACGCCTGCCGGGTTTGCAACCCGCCGCCGAAAGTGTGGTAAGGCGATTCGTATGGATAGCCGCCTGCCGATCTCCGCCTTCTTTATTGCGTTTAACGAGGCGGACCGGCTGCCGCAGGCACTGCGCCCGGTGCTTGGCCTGTGCGCCGAGGTCATTGTCATCGATTCCGGCTCGACAGACGGCACCCGCGAGATCGCGGCGGCGATGGGGGCGCGGGTGTTCACCAACGCGCCCTTTCCCGGCTATGGCGAGCAGAAGCGGTTCGGCGAGGACCGGTGCAGCCACCGCTGGATTCTCAATCTTGATGCGGATGAGGAGCTGTCCGACACGGCGGTGGCGCACATCCGGGCGCTCTTTGCGGCGGGCGAACCGGCGTTCGACGGCGTGCGCATGCCGATCACGGAAATGTTTCCCGGCGAGGCCAAACCGCACCGCTTTGCCTACGCCGTGAAGAAGGTCAGGCTCTACGCCAAGGACCGGGGCCGTTTCGATGCAAGCCCCGTGTTCGATGATGTGCGCATGGCGGAAGGCGCGCACATCGCGTCTATCCGCGGTGTGGTCATGCACCGCTCCATCCGCTCACTCGGCGACCAGTTGCGCAAGCTCGATTCCTATACGGACAAGCAGGTGGCGGATATGGTGGCGCGGGGGCGGCGGCTGCCGCGCTGGCGGCTGTTTGTCGAATTTCCGGTGAGTTTTCTCAATGCCTATTTCATCCGGCGGCATTGCGTGCGCGGTGTGTACGGCTTTCTCACCGCGATGAATTATGCGTGGTTCCGCTACATGCGCGCCGCGAAATTCACCGAGCATGAATTGTTGCAACGGACCGATTCGGATGCGTGACGCGGGTGCGGTTGATCTGGTTGATGAGTCTGCGCTGGATTATCGCCGCACCCGCACGGATTTTCCTCCCGGCGCGCGCCTGACCTTCGATGAGGCTTATGCCCGCGCCCATCTGCCGCTGATCGCGCCGGATCATCCCCACGTCATTGCGCGCGATGATGCGCGCGGTTACATCATGGGCCGGCATGGCATGATTTATTCCGTTGTGCTGCCGGTTCCTGCCGATGCGCTGGAGGCCTCTCCGGAATTTCGTGCGCTCGACTCAGCCCTGCGCGCTGCGCCCTTTGCCGCGAAAGTCGACTGGAGCCTGCTGCCGAAGCGGCGGAATGTGCTGCACGCAACGGTGTGCGGGACGCTGGCGAAAGATGATCCGCCGATAACTTCTTCCGACACGCGTGCCGCGTTGCGTGCGCTCGGCCCATTCACGGTGGAAGCGCGCGGGCTGTTTTCCGGCAATGTGAATATCGGGCGGCTGTATCTGCCGCTCTATCCGGAGAAGCGGGATGGGGCGAATGTCATCCACGCCGTGCAGGCGGCATTCGGGCGTT
>JBOFFO010000138.1:0-3660 GCA_051648665.1 Beijerinckiaceae bacterium
CACCGCCTCCGCCCCGTCCTGTTTAACCGCAAGCTCCGCCTCGGTTCTGAGCAACGCATAGGCCGCTTCCGGATCGCGATGAATGTCGCCGCCGGTCGGCGCCACCGTGCGCACGCTGGCGAGGCGGCTGGAAAGCCCCATCCCGCCCGCGAACTCCTCCAGCATCGGCCCCCAACGATGCCCGCCGGTGATAATCGTGAAGCGTTGCGCCATCGTCGCCGCCATCAGGCAGGACGCTTCCGCCAAACCGATCACTGGCACCGGCGCAATTTCCTTGAGCGCGAGGAGCCCCGGATCGCCGAAACAGGCGAGCAGCACCCCATCAGCCCCGCGACCATGCTGCGCAAAGCAATCCAGCGCCGCGTGTCCGGCAATGGCCGATGACACCCGGTTCGTGATGTAGCGCGCGCCGAAGCGGCCCGTGGCGCCGCTGAACGACACATGAGGCGGTGCCAATTTCCGGCACACCGCCAAAACGGTTTCCGTGACAGCTTCAGTCGTATTCGGATTGATGCATAAAATTTTCATCGGTCCAGACTGCTCCCTGCGGGGCATGCTGCCCGCCGATTGTGCAATTTTCTACGCAGGCAGTTGATCGGCGCGCGCAAGTTGCTAGCGTGCCAAAAAAAACGGACTGAGGAAACGGCCTAACGGCGCAATGGAAGCGCGCATGCTGCGGCACAGGCTGCTGGCACGCGTCTTGCCCGCCCATCTTGCCGAAGAATTCGTGACGCAAAGAAAGCCTAAGGAGGGCTTCGTATGACAATGAAGACTTGGATGCATGGCGCAATGGTATCCGCCGCGGCTCTGATGCTGGCGGGCACTGCGCTCGCGCAGGAAAAAGTGCTGCGCATCGGCATGACCGCTGCCGATATTCCAAAAACCAATGGCCAGCCCGACCAGGGGTTCGAGGGCAACCGCTTCACCGGAATCCCGATGTTCGATGCGTTGACCCATTGGGATCTGTCGTCGGCCGACAAGGCCAGCGTGCTCATTCCGGGCCTTGCGACGGAATGGAAGGTTGACGACACGGACAAGACGAAATGGACGTTCAAACTGCGTCCCGGCATCAAGTTCCATGACGGCTCGGCTTTCAATGCGGACGCTGTTGTCTGGAATGTGCAGAAGGTGCTCGACAAGGCTGCGCCGCATTTCGCTGCCGATCAGGTCGGCGTCACCGCATCGCGCATGCCGACGCTGCGCAGCGCCCGCAAGATCGACGATCTCACGGTGGAGCTGACGACGAGCGAGCCGGATTCCTTCCTGCCGATCAACCTCACCAACCTGTTCATGGCATCGCCCGCCCATTGGGCTGCCAAACTCGCGGCTGTACCGGCCTCGGTGACCGATCCGGCAGAACGCGCCAAGCAGGCCTGGGCGGCCTTCGCCGCCGAGCCGTCAGGCACCGGCCCGTTCAAGGGTGTGCGCCTGCAACCGCGCGAACGTTTCGAGATGGTCAAGAACGCGAATTATTGGGACCCGAAGCGGACCGCCAAGGTGGATCGCGTTGTTCTCCTGCCGCTGCCCGAAGCCAATGCGCGCACGGCTGCGCTCCTGTCCAATCAGGTGGACTGGATCGAAGCGCCCTCGCCGGATGCCATGCCGCAAATCAAGCAGCGCGGCTTCACGATCTACTCCAACCCGCAGCCGCATGTGTGGCCGTGGCAGCTCTCCTTTGCGGAAGGGTCGCCGTGGCTCGACAAGCGCGTGCGCCACGCCGCCAATCTCTGCATCAACCGCACCGAGTTGAAAGAATTGCTCGGCGGCATGATGGGCGAACCGAAAGGCACCGTGCCACCCGGTCACCCCTGGTGGGGCAACCCGACCTTCGACATCAAGTATGATCTCGAAGCCGCCAAGAAGCTGATGACGGAAGCGGGCCATTCCGCCGCCAAGCCGCTCAAGGTGAAGGTGCAGACCTCCGCCTCCGGCTCCGGCCAGATGCAGCCGATTCCGATGAACGAGTATGTCCAGCAGGCGCTGAAGGCATGCTACTTCGATGTCGAACTCGATGTCATCGAATGGAACACGCTGTTCACCAACTGGCGGCAGGGCGCCAAGCATGAAAGCGCGCGTGGCGCCAACGCCATCAACGTAACATTCGCGGCGATGGACCCGTTCTTTGCGATGGTGCGCTTCACGTCGACGAAGACGTTCCCACCGGTGTCGAACAACTGGGGCCATTTCGGCAATGCCGAGTTCGACGAGCTGATCAGCAAAGCCCGCTCGACTTTCGATGATGCAGGCCGCGACAATGCGCTCGCCGCCTTGCACAAGCGCATCGTCGAAGAAGCGCCGTTTGTGTGGGTCGCCCACGATGTCGGTCCGCGCGCCATGAGCCCGAAGGTCAAGGGCGTTGTGCAGCCGAAGTCGTGGTTCATCGACATCGCACCCATGTCGATTGAATAAGTCCCTCTGACATGCCTCTGGCCGCAGCGTGATGCTGCGGCCAGTGCTTTTTCCCAGCCCCGGAATGACCGATCTCCTCACGGTCTGATCGAAAGCAGGCAATGATCCTGTATCTGCTGAAACGCTCGCTGGTCACGCTGCCAACATTGTTCGGTGTCGCGCTGGTTTGCTTCGCGCTGGTTCACATCGCGCCGGGCGATCCGCTCGTCTCCGTGCTCCCGCCGGACGCCTCGCAGGATATGAAGATGCAGCTCATGGGGCTGTATGGCTTTGACCGGCCCTATTATGAGCAGTTCTTCCGCTGGCTTGGCCGCGCTCTGCAGGGCGATCTCGGCACGTCGATTGCCACCGGCCGCGCCGTTGCGTCAGAATTGACACGCGCCATTGGCAACACGCTCATCCTCGCCTTCTGCGCTACACTGATCGGGTTTTTTCTGGGCTCCCTGTTTGGCTTTCTCGCCGGCTATTACCGCAACAGCATCATCGACCGCATAGCGTCCTTTCTCGCCGTCATCGGCGTTTCCGTGCCGCATTACTGGCTTGGCATGGTGCTTGTGATCATTTTCTCGGCCCAGCTCGGCTGGTTGCCGGCGACTGGCGCCGGCCCCGGCGGATCGAGCGAATGGAAATGGGACTGGGAACACATGAAGCATGTGATCCTTCCCGCCGTGACCATGTCAGTCATCCCCATGGGCATTATCTCGCGCACGGTGCGGGCGCTGGTGTCGGAAATTCTCAGTCAGGAATTTATTGACGGTTTACGCGCCAAGGGATTGCGCGATTTCGGTATCTTTAAGCATGTGGTCAAGAATTCTGCGCCAACCGCGCTGGCGGTGATGGGCTTGCAGTTCGGCTATCTGCTCGGCGGCTCGATCCTGATTGAAACCGTATTTTCATGGCCGGGCACCGGCTTCCTGCTCGGTAACGCGATTTTCCAGCGCGATTTGCCCCTGCTGCAAGGCACCATTCTGGTGCTCGCCTCGTTTTTCGTCGTGCTCAATCTTGTCGTCGATCTCGTGCACTCGACACTTGACCCACGCATCCAGCGGAGCTGACGCATGAGGGACATCGCCGCATCCGCCCTGCCCGCCACTGTACCCTTTGAGCGTTCGCCTGGATATTGGACGAGCGTGTGGCGACGCTTCCGCCGCGACAAGGTGGCCATGTTTGCCGGCCTCGTCATCCTCGCGCTGGTGCTCATGGCAATTTTTGCGCCGTTCGTTGCACCGAAGGACCCGACCGTCGGCAGCA
>JBOFFO010000139.1:0-3037 GCA_051648665.1 Beijerinckiaceae bacterium
CTTCAGGCCGTTCAAGAACGCATCATCGATCTGCGGTATTTCGGCAAAACAACCGTTCGGCATGCAGATCGCGAACTGGCCCGGCTC
The DNA here is from genome assembly GCA_051648665.1 of Beijerinckiaceae bacterium. Lineage (GTDB taxonomy): Bacteria > Pseudomonadota > Alphaproteobacteria > Rhizobiales > Beijerinckiaceae > Terrirubrum. The sequence continues at coordinate 88 of JBOFFO010000139.1, forward strand.
TGACTTGCCATTATCGACACCGGCGCGGATGCCATTGCGCAGCAGCAGCATCAGCGGCAGCAGCACGCGGATGACGCGAGCGCTCTCGTTCGGCTTCGCGCCTTTGACATCATAAATTGCGAGCGCCAGCACGGGCTGACCCTGATCGGAAACGAAGTCGCGGGTTGTGTAGCAAACTTCGGCGTTGACCGAGGGGTCCTTGCCGCAAATCTTGATCCAGTCCTTCTGGGTCGGCTCACCCTTCAGCTCGACAATCTGCGGCGGCTCGGCTGGCGGCGCCGCCGGAGCAGCAGGCTGGGCCGGCTGGGCAGCGGGGCGCTGCGCCGGGCGTTGTTGCTGCGCCGTGGCTGTAGCCAGCGACGCAAGGACGAGGCTGGCGGCGAGGCCGGTCTTGAGACCCAGCGCCGAAGTGCGGACAAAACCCATCGATCATGCCTTTCGTGGAGCGTCCCGCAGGAGGCGCCCGGATAATGTGTTGGCGGCGCCTGTCGTGAACGCCAGCGCGGCGTCTCCCATTCATGGGCGAATACGGCGACACCGTGACTCAATGGCTTCGCCATACCCAATGGCGTGCGCACAGGCCAGCGGCAAAATCGATACTGGCGGGAGCGTGATGAAAAACCACCCTTAGGAAGGCCAGTGTAGGCTGTCCGGGCGCTTCATCATGGTATCACGGTTCCATGCAGCGAATCATCGCCCTCGCCCGGTCTCTTGCCGCCTCGATTGGGGTGATGGCTTGCCTTGGCGCGGGTCTGCCAGTGCCTGCCCTGGCCCAGGTGGAATCAAGTCCGGCACAGCCGACACATGGTTTGGCGATGCATGGGCAACCCGTTCTGCCGCCGGGCTTTGAACGCATGCCTTACGCGGACCCGGCTTCACGGCGCGGCGGACGGCTTGTGCTCGGCCAGCAAGGCACGTTCGACAGCCTCAACCCTTATATCGTGAAGGGCATCGCGCCGCAGTATATTCACGGGCTGGTCGTGCAGAGCCTGATGGTGCGCTCGCTCGACGAGCCTTTCACACTCTATCCGCAAATCGCCGAGCGGGTCGAAGTGCCGGACGACCGGTCAAGCATAACTTTCCACATCGACCCACGCGCAGCCTTCTCTGATGGCAGTTCCGTTACCGCCGATGATGTCGTCTTCAGCTGGGCACTGCTGAAGGACAAGGGCCGGCCCTTCATGCGCACCCCCTACCGCAAGGCGGTAAGGGTTGAAACACCTGACGCGCGCACCGTGCGTTTCGATCTCACCGGGGCTGAGGACCGGGAGTTGCCCCTGCTGCTTGGCCTGATGCCGGTTCTCTCAAAAGCCGCCACCAATCCCGACACTTTCGACCAGACCAGCTTTACGCCCCCCCTTGGCAGCGGCCCCTATATCGTTACCGATGTTGCGCCCGGCGCGCATTTTCTCCTGAAGCGCAATCCGAAATTCTGGGGCGCAGATGTTCCGACTGCGCGCGGACTGTTCAATTTCGACGAGGTACGTATCGATTTTTACCGCGACGCCAATGGGCTGTTCGAGGCGTTCAAGGCTGGTCTGGTCGATCTGCGGCTCGAAGGCGATCCGGCGCGCTGGGCGAACGGGTATGACGTGCCGCCCGTGCGCGACGGACGCATCGTGCGGGAATCGATCCCGGTCGGCCTGCCCAAATCGATGTCCGGCTTTGTCATCAACACGCGCAAAGGCGCTCTCGCCGATGTCCGCGTGCGCGAAGCGCTGGCGATGCTTTTTGATGCCGAATGGATCAACCGCAATTTTTATTTCGACCTTTACACGCGCACCGCGAGTTTTTTTGAAAGCTCCGACCTGTCGTCGCGCGGCGTGACGGCGAGCGAACAGGAACGGAAATGGCTGGACGCATTTCCGGGTGCCGTGCGACCCGATATTCTTTCACAGGGCTGGCAAGCGCCAGTTTCCGATGGATCGGGGCGCGACCGTGCCACGGCACAGAAGGCACTCAGCCTTTTGCGTGATGCCGGCTTCCGCCCTACTCCTGATGGTCTGATCGACAAGAATGGCGCCACGCTGTCGTTCGAGATTCTTGTCACGCAAAGGCCACAGGAGCGGCTGTCACTGGTCTATGCCCAGATGCTCAAGCGCATCGGCATTGAGGCGCGCGTGCGGCTGGTTGATGACATCCAATATTGGAAAAGGATGCAGAATTTTGAGTTTGACCTGACGCCCTATACTTATTCGGCCACCGCCCTGCCCGGCAACGAGCAGTTCAATCGCTGGGGCAAGGCAAGCGCAACGCGGCAAGGATCGCTGAATTATGCCGGCGTCGCATCTGACGCCGTGGACGCCATGATCGCGCATATGCTGGCCGCGCGCACGCGCGAAGAATATCGCGCTGCTGTGCATGCGCTCGATCGCGTTCTGCTTTCCGGATTTTATGTCATCCCGACTTTTCATCTGAAAGACCAGTGGGTGGCCCGCTCAGCCGCCATTAAACGTCCGGCCAAGACGCCCTTGTTTGGCCTCACGCCGGAAATGCTGTGGCGAGATGCGCCATGAGCGTGACGCTGCCGCACGCCATTTTTTCAGATAGCGAGACCGATACGGCAGATCGTGCCACGCACGATGGCGCCTTCACCTTCGGTGATCTGCTAGCCTTGCAAGCTGAAACGCGCCCGGATCATCCGTTTCTCACGGACCGGACCCAGCGTGTCACCCACAGTTTTGCGCAGGCGCAATCGTCAGTTTCAGCACTCACTGCCTTCTTTACCAGTCTGGGGCTGGAGCATAATGCGATTGTCGGCGTGCTGATGCCGAACCAGGCAAGAGCCGTGCTGACGCTGCTTGCCTGCCTCAATGCGGGGCTGCGGCCGCTGATGCTGCCAGCACACGAGAGTTTCTCACATCTCAGCAGCATGATGCTTTATGCTGCGCCGGAAGCTGTGATCGCCGACCAATCCACATCGCCTTGCCAATGCACCGATATGGCGGTC
>JBOFFO010000140.1:0-4079 GCA_051648665.1 Beijerinckiaceae bacterium
GGCGTCTATCTCTCGATTATTACGCAGGCACTGACCTATGCGCTGATGCTCGCCTTCTTCCGCAATGAAATGGGCTTCGGTGGCAATAATGGCCTGACCGATTTCAAGGATATTCTCGGCTTCTCCCTGTCGGCGCCGACGACGCGCGTGGCCCTGTTCGTGTTGTCGGCGGTGGCGCTGATCGTGACGATGCTTCTGGCGCGGGCGATGGTGACATCAAGCCTCGGCAAGGTGCTGATCGCGATCCGTGATGCGGAAAGCCGCACGCGCTTCATCGGTTACCGTGTCGAGCACTACAAGCTCTTCGTGTTCACCGTATCTGCGGCGATGGCGGGCGTCGCCGGTGCGCTTTATGTGCCACAAGTTGGCATCATCAACCCGTCAGAATTTGCGCCGCAGGCTTCGATTGAAGCGGTGATCTGGGTCGCGGTCGGCGGGCGTGGCACGCTGGTCGGGGCGGCCGTTGGCGCGATCGCGGTGAATTATCTCAAGACGCTGTTTACCACAGGCTGGCTGGCAGCGTACTGGCTGTTCGCGCTTGGCGGGCTGTTCGTGATCGTCACGCTGCTGCTGCCGAAAGGCATTATCGGCGCGCTGCGCGCCTGGCAGAGCCAGAACAAACCGCCGCCTGCTCGCGAGATGTTATCCGAACCGGAGCGCGCGGCATGAGCGCCGTGGTGCAGTCCCTGCTTTATCTCGATGGCGTGTCGGTGTCGTTCGACAAGTTCCGCGCGCTCAACAGCCTGTCCTTCACGCTTGATCCGGGCGGCATGCTGGCGATCATCGGGCCGAATGGCGCGGGCAAGACCACCATGATGGATGTGATTACCGGCAAGACCCGGCCTGATACCGGTGATGTGCTGTTTCAGAAAGGCGAGATCAACCTCACTCAATATGATGAAGCGGCCATCGCCAATCTCGGCATCGGGCGGAAATTCCAGAAGCCCACGGTGTTCGAGAGCCACACGCTTGCCGACAATATCCTGCTTGCGCTGAAGGGGCCACGCTCGCCTTTCTCGGCGCTGGCGGGTGCGCGCAATCGCATTGCCGTCGAGCGGATTGATGAGGTCTTGGCGGTGGTGCGTTTGCTCAATCACCGGGATCGCATTGCCGGCGAATTGTCCCATGGCGAAAAACAGTGGCTCGAAATCGGCATGCTGCTGGCGCAGAATCCGAAATTGTTGCTGGTCGATGAGCCTGTTGCAGGCATGACCGATGCGGAGACGGAGACAACGGCTGAATTGCTGGTCGATATCAACAAGACCCATTCCGTCATCGTCGTCGAGCATGACATGTCATTCGTGCGGGCGCTCGATTGCCGGGTGATCTGCCTGCATGAAGGGGCTGTTCTGGCGGAAGGCACGCTCGATATGGTGGCAGCCAACGAGCGTGTCATCGAAGTGTATTTGGGGCGCTAGGGCATGCTGGCAGTCGATTCCGTCCACCTGCATTATGGCGCGGCGCACGCGCTGCGCGGCGTCAGTATTGAGGCCGTGAAGGGCGCGGTCACCTGCGTGCTCGGCCGCAATGGCGTCGGCAAGAGTTCGCTGATGCGCGCCATCGTCGGGCATCAGCCGATCAGTTCCGGCTCGATTGCGCTGGCGGGCGCTGATCTTGCCGCGATGCGGGCGGAGGAGCGCGCTCGGCGTGGCATCGCCTATGTACCGCAGGGGCGCGAGGTTTTTCCGTTACTGACGGTGCGCGAAAATCTTGAGACCGGGTTTGCCCCATTGCGCCGCAATGAGAGGGATATTCCGGAAGAAATCTTCGATCTTTTTCCCGTCCTCAAGAGCATGCTCGGACGACGCGGCGGTGATCTGTCTGGCGGACAGCAACAACAACTTGCGATTGCTCGGGCGCTGGTGACGCGGCCCAAACTTTTGGTTCTCGATGAACCGACGGAAGGCATCCAACCCTCGATCATCAAGGAAATCGGCCGCACCATCCGTTATCTGCGCGAGCGCGGCGATATGGCGATTGTGCTTGTGGAGCAATATTTTGATTTCGCCAAAGAACTGGCCGACCTGTGGTATGTCATGGAGCGGGGACAAATTATTCTTTCCGGATCACGGGATAAAATGAATGAAGAAGAGATTCGGTCACACCTCGTTGTTGCTTGATACCGTTAGCGATGATTGACTCATAAGTCGCGTGTTGGCTCTCAGCTAGATGATGACTATGCATTGTGCCTGTAATGCCAGATGTGTTGTTGGTCATGAAACATTGCCTTTATGCGAGCGTCATCAGGCTGGCATTGCCGCCAGCGGCAGTCGTATTCGTTGAAAGTGACTGCTCTTCCAGCAACAGGTTGATATTGAATGGACAGAGTTCCGCGCTTAGCTCGGCACTGGATGCAGACTGTATTGGAAAAAGAGGGCCGTCATTCATTGTCAGAGTCGTTACCAGATTCTGCACCTTGATACCTTCGCCTTCAATTAAAGCGCCAGCTATCGATTCATGCTTGTTTTCTGGCGATGCAGGCATAATCCGTTCTGCAATAGCAGCAGGAAGCGACTGTACCAGTGATTGCCACTGATGGGCTGAATCAAGCATGGCCACGTTGCCAGACGCTAGAGTCAGCGCCAATAAGCGGATGAATCCCGTTTGCGATTGCGGCGCAATATAAATAATGCCGCGCGGATGAAGACGGTAATGATTGCGTTCGCCTACAGGCCCAGGAAGGTCAATTTCAACAGCCAGGGGTGTGAGGCGGGCAACTTTTTCGGCGTGATCTGCATCGTCAGGCGTGGCGTATGATCGTAGCCATGCGATAAATGCTGTGATTGCGGGATCAACGGGGCGTCCTGACATCTGCAGAATGTTCTTTGGCGCAATTTGCACGAGCCGGCCTAGATAAAGTGGGCCGCCAGCTTTAGGCCCCGTTCCAGAAAACCCGCGACCGCCGAACGGTTGAACGCCGACAACAGCGCCGATGACATTACGGTTGATGTAAATATTACCTGCTGCAATACGTGATGTGACATGCGTGATCGTTTCGTCAATGCGGGTATGCAAGCCAAACGTCAGTCCATAGCCCGTGGCATTGATAGCTGTAATCACTGCCTCCAGCGCATCACGCTTATAGCGTAAAACATGCAGTACGGGACCAAAGACTTCTTGTTCAACATCGCTGATTCTGTCGATTTCAATAATCGTCGGCGGAATGAATGTACCGTGACATGCGTTCTCTGAGAGTGTGTGCTGATGGATAGTATATCCGTGCACACGCATCGTATCGATATGCCGTTGAATCGACTGCTGCGCTTCAGGCGTGATCACTGGGCCGACATCAACACGGATTTCATGGGGCGGCGCCACATTCAGTTCTGCGAGTGCGCCTTTCAGCATGTGAAGTGTGCGGTCTGCGATATCCTCCTGCAGGCATAAAATGCGCAATGCCGAGCAGCGTTGACCGGCACTGTCGAAGGCTGAAGCGATGACATCGCCCACCACCTGTTCGGTCAGGGCTGAAGAGTCCACAATCATCGCGTTCTGGCCGCCGGTCTCGGCAATCAAAGGAATGGGTTTTCCATTTGACGTGAGCCTGCGGGCGATTGCCTTTTGTATCAGGCGCGCTACGTCCGTCGATCCGGTGAACATAATGCCTTGCACGTGTTGGGCGTTCACCAAAGTTGCGCCTATGTCGCCGTCGCCGGTTAAAAGTTGGAGAGCGTCCTCAGGTATGCCTGCTGCATGTAAAATGCGCACAGCTTCTGCAGCAATGAGCGGCGTTTCTTCCGCCGGTTTCGCCAGCACCGGATTGCCTGCTGCCAAAGCGGCGGCAACCTGTCCTATGAAAATTGCCAGCGGAAAATTCCAGGGACTTATACAGACAATAGGCCCCAGTGGCTGACTGTGCGCCAACGTTTGTTTCGCCTGTTGGGCATAGTAGCGCAAAAAGTCAATCGCCTCGCGCACCTCAGCTATAGCGTTGGCTGCGGATTTTCCTGCCTCACGCATGATTAGCCCCATCAGGACGGGCATGCGTGCCTGTAGCGCATCGGCTGCCTTCTGAAGCATGGTGGCGCGCTGGCTAACGGATGTGGCTGCCCAGCGATGAGCGGTTGCTGCGGCTCGTG
>JBOFFO010000141.1:0-2963 GCA_051648665.1 Beijerinckiaceae bacterium
AAGGCCGCATGACCGTTTGCAACATGACGATTGAAGGCGGCGCGCGCGCCGGCCTGATCGCGCCGGATGAAAAAACCTTCGCCTATCTGAAGGACAAGCCCAAGGCCCCGAAGGGCGCGGCGTGGGATCAGTCCGTCGCTTACTGGAAAACGCTCCACACCGACGAGGGCGCGCATTTCGACCGCGTGGTTGTGCTCGACGCCGCCAACCTGCCGCCGATTGTCTCATGGGGCACATCGCCGGAAGACGTGGTGTCGGTTGCAGGCGTCGTGCCGAACCCCGCCGATATTGCGGATGAAAACAAGCGCCTCTCGAAAGAGCGCGCGCTGGCCTATATGGGCCTGAAGGCCGGCACGAAAATCACCGACATCGAAATCGACGTGGCGTGGATCGGCTCCTGCACCAATGGCCGCATCGAGGATTTGCGCAGCGTTGCAAAAATTGTCGAAGGCAAAAAAATTCACCCCCGTCTTGCCTATGGCATGATCGTGCCCGGCTCCGGCCTCGTGAAGGCGCAGGCGGAAGCCGAAGGCCTCGACAAGATTTTCATCAATGCCGGCTTTGAATGGCGCGAGCCGGGCTGCTCCATGTGCCTTGGCATGAACCCGGACCAGCTCAAGCCGGAACAGCGCTGCGCCTCCACCTCCAACCGCAATTTTGAAGGCCGTCAGGGTTTTAAGGGCCGCACCCATCTGGTGTCGCCGGAAATGGCGGCGGCGGCGGCGATTGCCGGGCGGTTTGTCGATGTGAGGACGCTGGGATAATTCCTGCGCCGCATTTCAAAAAAGCCGGGGCATGTCCCCGGCTTTTTATTTTCGATTTTACCGGAACAGCGTCGGCGATGGACCCATCGCGCCATTGAACGGATACGTCTCGCCGCAGTGCGGGCGCTGCATCACAAAATATCCATCTGTGGCGGGATAGACATGCGCGCCGTGATAAACGCACGGGCTGCGCGGGGCACGATACACCACATGAGCATGGCGATGATGATGGGGGCGGTCATGCGTCGTCGGCACGTTCGGGGTGCCAACAGGGCCGGGATGTCCGAAGGGTGGACGGCCACCGGTTTGGCCACCGTGCTGATGGCCCGCATGCTGCCCTGCATGCACGCCGCCGATGGTGCCGGCATTGGGCATGCCGCCAACGATCACAGCACCGGCATCGGCGCCGCCGCGCCCGCCACCACGCCCCCCGCGCGCCTGCGCATCCGTGCAGGCCGCCGCAATAGCAATGGCGCTCAAAGCAAAAGCAAAGGTTGAAATCGACTTCCGCATGGCATCCTCCTGTGAGGCATCAACCCTGATGCGTTTCAGTGTGACGCAATGACGGGCGGTGGAAGTGCTGACGGACACATGCCATCATGACTCTGCTATAGCGAGATAACCCATGCTCGAAGATCACCGCACCACGCAGGATCCGCTGAAACCCCACAGGCCGCCGGCCGATGAGCCGCCGGATGCGGCTGAAATCTGGGGCAAGCGCGTGGGCCGCACGCTCGGGCTGATCTTCGTGCTTTATCTGATCTATGCGCTGCTGACGAATTATGTCTGGAAATAGTGACGTTGTAGCAATGAGAACCAAAGCGCCTCCCTCTCACCGTCATGGCCGGATTTATTCCGGCCATCCACGTCTTTCTTCCGGCTTGGCAAGAAAGACGTGGATGCCCGCAACAAGTGCGGGCATGACGCGGTCCATACCGGCGTCATGAATCGACAATGAACTGGACCACACAAAAATCCCCCTCCCTCGATGATTGCGAAGCCATCGCTGAAAAAGCCTTCGCCGATCTGCCGCAGACCTTTCGCGAGCTGTGCAGGGGCGTCATCATCCGCGTCACGGATTTTCCCGAGGATGACGTGCTGGCGGAGATGCAGGCGGAAACACCGTTCGATCTGCTGGGATTATTCACCGGCATCGGCCATGCGCAGGGCGGCGATCAGCCCTTCACCGGCCAGCCGCCGAACATGATCTTTCTCTATCGCCGGCCGATTCTCGATTACTGGGCCGAGCATGACGAGACGCTGGGCCACATCATCCGCCATGTGCTGATTCATGAAATCGGCCATCAGGTCGGCCTGTCGGATGCGGATATGGAGCGGATCGAGGCGGACGCAGATACCGCGTCCTAACGGGTAGCACCCGCCGGCGCACGGCCTCGCTCCATTACATCGCGCAGCAGCAGTTCCACCGCATGCACATCGCGGATGCCGTAGAAGGTCTCCACATGCGCGGTCCTGTCGCCGTCGGAATCGAGATAGGGTGAGAGATCGACCGAAAGCGTGCCGGTCCGGTCCGGCTTCTCCTTGCGCTTGATCTTGACGATGGCGCGCGGATTGACGCTCTCCACGGTGAGCGCGCGGCCCTGCTTCACCGTCGCCAGCCGCTTGTCCGTGAGCACATGCACCGTGCGCCGCGCCGCCCGCGCCGCAAAGAACGGCGCGCTCATCAGGGCCAGGCCGATCAGCACGAAGGGCAGGCCAAACAGCGCCATGCCGAGGCCGGGCGGGCCGCTCTTGCCGTTGGGCAGCTGGTAGAGCCAGAGCCGGATGACGCTGATCTCCCAGAACAGGGCGAAGGCCGTCCAGGGCACGGCGAACAGCCAGATCAGCAGCGCCCCCCGCAACGAGGCGGAGGGGCTTGGCGCCCCCGCCCAGCGGATTTTCTCGCCGGCAAACTCGGTGAGTTCGACCTGCCGGAACCAGTATGGCAACCGTGAATAGTCAATCAGCATGGCCACGAGCATTGGCGCGTTTCATGACAGATCCGTGAAAACCGCCCGCCGATCCCGCCCTATGGTTGACGCTGGGCAAACAGCCTCCGGCCAATTGCGCCTTTCCTGCCCTGCCGGAAACGGATGACAACCGCGCCGCCGCCCGCTATCACCCGGCCCGACCATTCAGCCGCCCTGCCGAGGCCCCCATGCAGCCCTTTACCGTCCTTGAAGGCACCGCCGCCCCGCT
>JBOFFO010000142.1:0-1738 GCA_051648665.1 Beijerinckiaceae bacterium
AGCGCCGTGACCTGCCGGTCATAGAAGCTGAGATTGTTATCCTTCAGCGCGCGATGATCGCCATAATAAAAATTCAGATTTTTGACATCGAGGCGGATCAGATCGGATTGCGCCTTGCCCGGCGCAGCGACATCCATGACAGCGAGCGCACTCATTTCACTTGACCCCGGTTGACGATGAAGCGCGTCAGAATCGACAGCGCGAGAATGGCGAAGGTGATGATCAGCGACCCGGCCCAGGCCAGCCCCTGCCAGTTTTCATAGGGCGCGGAGGCGAACTGGTAGATCGTCACCGGCAGGTTGGAGACACCGCCCATGAGCGACGGCGAAAACCAGAAATTATTGTTGAGCGCAGTGAACAGCAGCGGCGCGGTTTCGCCGGCGATGCGCGCCATGGCGAGCAGCACGCCGGTCATCATGCCGGCCCGGGCGGCGCGCCATGTCACATGGCGGATGACGATGGAAGGCGGTGCGCCGAGCGCTGCGCCCGCTTCGCGCAGCTGTGAAGGCACCAGCCGCATCATGTCCTCGGTGGTGCGCACAATCACCGGCAGCGCGATGATGGCGAGCGCCACGCCGCCAGCCCAGCCGGAGTAACCGCCAAACGGCATCACCAGCAGCGTGTACACGAACAAACCGATCAGAATTGACGGCGCCGACAACAGAATATCGTTGATGAAGCGGATCACATCCGCGATTTTTTCGGTGCGGCCATATTCGGCGAGATAGGTGCCGGCCATAACGCCGATGGGTGTGGCGATGAGCATGCCGAGCATGGTCAGCACAATGGAGCCGACGATCGCGTTGGCGAGGCCGCCGCCTTCCGTGCCGGGACCGGGCGTGATTTTCAGGAACACATCCGGCGTCAGCGCCGACAGCCCCTTCACCAGGAGCATGCCGAGAATCCAGAACAGCACGAAAATGCCGAGGGCGGTAAAGAGCGTGGCCAGCACCTTCAGTGCCGTGTCGCGCAACTGGCGGCTGCGGCGCACGCGGCTGACAAAGGGCTTCACCACATATTGCGGCGTTGCAGGACCATCAGCGTTCATGGTTTCGATGCTCATGGCGATCACACCTTACCGACGCGGCGGACCAGCAGGCGCGCGAACACCAGCACCACGAAGGTGACGAAGAACAGGATGCAGCCCAGCGCGATCAGCGCGTTCATTTGCAGTCCAAGCGCCTCGTTGAATTCATTGGCGACGCGCGAAGCAATGGTCGAGCCGGGATCGAATATCGAGGCTGACAGGCGGTTGGCGTTGCCGACCACGAAGGTCACAGCCATCGTCTCGCCGAGCGCGCGGCCAAGGCCGAGCATGGCTGCGCCAATAATCGCCACACCGGCCTGCGGCAGCAGCACATGGCGCACCACCTCCCATGTGGTGCAGCCAATGCCGTAGGCGCTCTCGCGCAACACGGACGGAATCTGGTCCAGCATGTCGCGGGTGATCGAGGCGATAAATGGCACGATCATGAAGGCGAGAATAATGCCGGCGGTGAAAATGCCGAGGCCGGAGGGCGAGCGCGCATAGAGAATTGTGCCGAGCACGGGCATGCCTTCAACCAGCTCGGACACCGGCATCTGCACATATTTCGCGAACAGCGGCACGAACACGAACAGGCCCCACATGCCGTAGATGATGCTGGGCACTGCGGCGAGCAGTTCCACAGCGGTGGCGACAGGCTTCTTCATCCAGGCCGGGGCAAGCTGGGTCAGGAAAATGGCGATGCCGAGGGAG
>JBOFFO010000143.1:0-4520 GCA_051648665.1 Beijerinckiaceae bacterium
AGGCGGTGGCGATGATGCAGCCGCGCTGGCCATCGGCATCGACAGGCTCAAGCGTCGCCATCGCGGCGGCGGCCTTCGCGGTGATCGTGAAGGTGCCGGTGAGATTGACCGCGAGCGTCTTGGCAAAGGTCGCGAGGTCATGGGCGACGATCTCGCCGGTGTCGCGCTTTTTCGAGATGGTGCGGCGCGCCGGCGCGATTCCCGCGCAGTTCACCACCACGCGGGCGATGCCGTGGGCAGCTTTTGCAGTTGCCAGCGCCGCATCGCACGAGGCCTCGTCGGACACATCGCAGGGCGCGAAAATGCCGCCGATCTCCTGCGCCACCTGCGTGCCGCGCTCCGCATTCATGTCGAACAGCGCGACCTTGCAGCCCTTGGCCGCCAGCATGCGCGCTGTCGCTTCACCAAGACCGGATGCGCCGCCCGTGACAATGGCGGCAACGGATGAATCGAGCTTCATGGGCGGATCTCCTGAGACGGTAATGCGGGCGATGTATCAGCCGGGCGGCCCGGCGCAAATGGCGGTTCAGGCAGTGGCGCGCAGACGCGAGGCGGCGGCGGCGAGCGCGCGCACCGCGTCCCAGTCTCCGGCCGCAATGGCGGCGGCGGGCGTCATCCACGATCCGCCGACGCAGGTGACGTTCGGCAGCGCCAGATAGTCCGGCGCCTTCGCAGCGGTGATGCCGCCGGTCGGGCAGAAGGTGATGTGCGGCAGCGGCGCAGAAAGCGATTTCAGCAGCCCCGCGCCGCCAACTGATTCCGCCGGGAACAGCTTGACGAAACTGATCCGCTGCTCGGCCAGCCGCATGGCTTCGGAGGCGGTGGCGCAGCCGGGCAGGAACGGCACCGGCCAGTCCTTGCTCGCGGCGATCAGCCGGTCGGTCGCGCCAGGCGAGACCATGAAGCGGGCGCCGGCCTTCAGCGCCTGCTGGCCCTGTTCCGGCGTCAGCACCGTACCCGCGCCGACGAGCGCGCCGCGCACCTGTTCGGCCATGGCGGTCATGGCGTCGAGCGCCACGCGGGTCCGCAGCGTGACTTCGATGATCGGCAACCCGCCATCGACAAGCGCGCGGGCCAGCGGCACAGCCTGTTCCAGCCTGTCGATGGTGACGACCGGGATCACGCCCGCTGCGGCGGCGCGCGTCCGGAAATCGGCGGCGTTGGGGGAAATCTGGCTCATGGCGTTTTCACGGAATACAGGGCGAAAAAGGGCGGTTCAGCCGTCCTCATGTTCAAACAGCACGTCGGTCGCGGCTTTCGGCACGATGGCGCCGCGGTGGCGGATGACGATGCCGGCGAGATCATGGCCGGCCAGCACCGCGTCCTTGATGCTGTCGCCTTCCAGCCGCGCGGCGAGATAACCGGCATTGAAGGAATCGCCCGCGGCCGTGGTGTCGAGCGGCGAAATCGGTTCCGGCACCGGCACCTTGACGATCGAGCCTTCGCCACAGGCCAGCGCGCCCTCAGGCCCACATTTGACGATGATCTCGGTTGGCCCCAGCGCCTGAATGCGCGCCAGCGTCGCCTCCGGGTCGGTATCGCCCCACAGCATCGCCTCATCGTCAAAGGTGGGGAGCACCACATCGCACAGTTTCAGAAACCGGCGCATGGTCTTGCGCGCCCGGTCGGCATCATTGTTCCAGCCGCGCGGACGGTAATTGCCGTCATAAACGATGGTCGCGCCTTCGCTGCGGGCGTTGCGCAAACATTGCTCCAGCCGCGCCAGCCCGACGCTGGAATAAAGCGACAGGGTGATGCCCGAAAAATACACGATCTTCGCGCCGGCCATCGCCGCACGCACCGCGTCATAGGTCTTGGTGTCTTCCAGCAATTCGCGCGCCGGCGAGCGGTCGCGCCAATAATAAAAATGCCGTTCGCCCGTGGGCGTTGTCTCGATCATGTAGAGGCCGGGCGTGCGGCCGGGCCGCCGGGTGATCAGAGATGTGTCGATCTCCTCGCCCTTCGCCAATGTGGTGATCGCGTCGCTGTAGGGGTCATCGCCGAGCGCGGTCGCATAGGCCACCTCGCAGCCCATGCGGGCGAGATAGACGGCGGAATTGAAGGTGTCGCCCCCATAGGCAAGCGCGTAGCGTCCGTCGCTGCCGCGCGACATTTCCACCATGCATTCGCCGATTGCGACCACGTCGAGCGCCACATGCGCCTCCCTGCTGCGGTCTGTGTCTTAGCGGCATATGCCGCCCGCGCCAACCGCTGGAAACGCGGTGCCAAGACCCACAAATGGCTCTGGTCATGGCGCATGGCGGCTTTTATGACTGGAGCAACTGGCGAACAGAGAGAAACAGATGTCCGGCCCAGACACACAGGCACAAGGCGCGAGCGCAGCGTTGCAGGCCAATCTCCTGCTGCAGCAAAAACCGAAGATCATCAATGTCGGTCTTGATGGTTTTGCCGACGAACTGGCGCAGCAGGGCGTTGCCGTCGTGCGCGTCGCCTGGACCCCCCCGGCGGGCGGCGATGCAAAACTCGCCCGCCTCTTGTCGAAGCTCGGTGTCTGAGGGGCGTTGCGTGCAGAACATTGAAGAAGCGAACCGCGAAACGCTGCGCCGGATTCTCACCGGCGATCCTGTGCTGGTGGATGTTGTCCCGGCCCATGCGGCGTTGCCGCAACTGAAGCCGAAAATGATCCTGCATTCCGGCCCGCCGATTGAATGGGCGCGGATGTGCGGCCCCATGCGTGGCGCCATCACCGGCATTGCCGTGTTTGAGGGCTGGGCGCGCGACCTCGATGAAGCGGAGATGATGGCCGCGCGCGGCGATTTTGCCTTCGCGCCCAATCACAGCATGGATTGCGTCGGGCCGATGACCGGCATGACCACGGTCAGCCAGCCTTTGCTTGTTGTCGAAAATCGCGCCTATGGCACGCGCGCTTACTGCGCGATCAATGAAGGCCTCGGCAAGGTCATGCGCTTCGGCGGCAATGACGAAGAGGTTTTGAACCGCCTGCGCTGGCTGCGCGATGAAATGGGGCCAGCGCTTGGCGCTGCACTCCGCGACATGGGCGGTATTCCGCTGAAACCGTTGATCGCGCGCGGCCTGTCGATGGGCGATGAAATGCACCAGCGCAATGTCGCTTGCAGCGGGCTGTTGTTGCGCACGCTGGCCCCCGCGCTCGCGCGCACCATGAAGGACGGGCAGGCGCTGGCGCGCGTGCTCGATTTCATCGGCCGCAATGATCAGTTCTTTCTCAATGTGGCGATGGCGATGGGCAAGTCGCTGACCATGGCGGCGGAAAATATTGCCGGCTCGAGCATCGTGACCGTGATGTGCCGGAATGGCACCGATTTCGGCATCCGCGTTTCCGGCACGGGCGACCGCTGGTTCGTCGCACCGGTGGAAATGCCGAAGGGTCTTTATTTCCCCGGCTATACCGAAGCGGACGCCAACCCTGACATGGGCGATTCCGCCATTGTCGAAACCATTGGCCTCGGCGGTTTTGCGATGGGCGCTGCGCCTGCCGTTGTTGGATTTATCGGCGCTGGCCCGGCATCGCAGGCCGGCGATTTTACCCGCGACATGGCGGAAATTGCGGTCGGACAAAATCCGGAGTGGACCATTCCCGCCATGGATTATTTCGGCGTGCCCACCGGCATCGACATTCGCCTCGTGGTCGAAACCGGCATCACGCCGACAATCAATACGGGCATTGCCCACCGCAAGCCCGGCGTTGGACAGGTCGGTGCTGGCGTCGTGAAAGCGCCGCTCGCCTGCTTCACGCAGGCGCTGGTGGCCTATGCAGAAACAATGGGCGTGTCATGAGTGTGATCATCAACGAAATCCGGCGCGGATTGTATCTCGATTCCGTCGCGCTGATGCGCCTGTCGCGCACTGTGGCTGCACTTGCCGGTGTGGAAGAAGCGGGCCTGATGATGGGCACGCCAGCCAACAAGGAGATCATGCGTGATGCGCGCGTGCTGAATACCGAGGGCGAAAAGGCCGCAGCCGGCGATTTAATTCTTGCCGTGCGCGCCTCGGATCAACATGCCGCTGATGCCGCGTTGCAAGAAGCGCGCGCGCTGCTCGACAAGCCGAAAGTGGCCGGCGATGGCGCCAGCGCGTGGCGACCGCGCAGCATCCGTGCCGCTGTTGCGGCCCATGCCGACGCCAATATCGCGCTGATTTCCGTGCCCGGCGATTTCGCGGCGGCGGAAGCCCGCAAGGCGCTGCATCGCGGCCTCAATGTCATGATGTTCAGCGACAATGTGGCGCTGGAGGATGAAGTTGCGCTGAAGCAGGAAGCGCAGGCGCTCGGCCTGCTGGTGATGGGGCCTGATTGCGGCACCGCGATCATCGGCGGCGTGCCGCTTGCCTTCGCCAACAGGGTGCCGCGTGGCCGCATCGGCATTGTCGGCGCTTCCGGCACCGGCATTCAGGAAGTATCATGCCTCATCGCGCAGATGGGCGGCGGCATTTCCCACGCCATCGGCACCGGCGGGCGCGATCTCAAGGCCGATGTCGGTGGCGTCACCGCCTTGCAGGCCATCGACCTGCTGGATGCGGAT
>JBOFFO010000144.1:0-5161 GCA_051648665.1 Beijerinckiaceae bacterium
GACGCCCCGGCGGTCGCCTCTGTTTCCATTCAGGGCGGCGCGCCCGGTGTGCGTGACACGGCCCTGCTCGAACCGGATATGACGGTCGAGCGGGTTGACGCTCTCCTCCTGTCCGGTGGATCAGCCTTCGGGCTCGATGCGGCAGGCGGTGCGATGCATGCGCTTCTGGCCCGTGGGCGCGGTCTGGCTATTGGGGCGGTGCGCGTGCCGATTGTTCCGCAAGCCATTCTGTTCGACCTGCTCAATGGCGGCACGAAAGACTGGCTCACGGATGCCTCACGCCGCGCGCCTTATTGGGAACTCGGTCGCATGGCCGTCGCCAACAGTGGGCATGAATTCGCCCTCGGCAGCGCTGGCTCAGGCTTGGGCGCAACCACGGTGAATCTGAAAGGCGGGCTTGGCTCCGCTAGCGCGCTATGCAGCAGCGGCTTTACCGTTGGGGCCGTGGTTGCCGTCAACGCTGTCGGTTCTGCTACAGTGGGCGACAGTCCGCATTTCTGGGCCGCACCCTACGAGGTTGCTGGCGAGTTCGGCGGGCGCGGCCTGCCGGCGGATTTTCCTGCCGCCGTAATGCATCCCCGCTTCAAGGGCGGGCCGGGGGCAAACACGACCATCGCCATCATTGCAACTGATGCGCCGCTGACGAAGGCGCAGTGCAAACGCCTTGCAGTGGCGGCCCATGATGGTCTCTCCCGCAGCCTGCGCCCCGTGCATGCGGCGATGGATGGTGATGTGGTTTTCGCCGCTTCGACAGCGCAGGCTGACGGTCGAATTGATGCTGCCACGCTTTCGTTGCTGTCAACGACAGCATCTGACTGCCTAGCCCGTGCCGTGGCGCGCGGTGTATACGAGGCGCGCGCCCTGCCCTTTGCCAAAGCGCTGCCGGACTGGAAAACAAAATTCGGTGCGCGCTAAGGGTTTGGCCGCGCGATATGCGTGATAGCGCTCAGCGCAACGGCGGCTGCACGCCCACTTCAACAGTCAGATGCAAATTATTGTTGACCGCCCATGTCGCACCCGCTCGTAAATCGGGCCGCACCGCAAAGCGCGTGTCGGTGGCGCCGCCAAGATTGGCCGGCATACGCAATGTTTCATTGAACACTGTTGCACCGATGCTTGTGTAAAGCAGCAGGTTCGGCTGCACGAGATAGCCAAATTTGGCGCGCACCGTGCCAGAAAAATCCCGCGTATAAATCGGGAAGGCAGCCGTGTTGGTGATGCGTGTCATCACCGGCATATAATCGAGCTGCGCCGAAACGCCGTAAACCCATTGGCCCTCTTGCCACATCCGGCCCGCATCAAGCCCGATGGTCGGCCCGGCGATGGTCGGCCCCTTGCGGAAACTGGTGACCGAAAACCCGCTCGACATCCGCAAGTAATTGCCATCCCACCGGATCGGCGCAGCCGGTTCACCCCAGGCGAAAAAAGGCAGGGAGGCAGGCTTCGCCGTCAGCATGTCCTGCGCCGCAGCGCCATGCGATGTGCAGGCCATCGCACCAGCCACGGCCATGAGAGCAGCAATGTATTGGTGGCGCAGGGCAAGAAGGGTCATAGCGGCCTTTTTTCAGGAATCCGTTTCAACGGCAAGCAGAACAGATGCACTCAAGACGCCGAGGTTGGCATCCTGGAGCATAAATCTTCCGGAGCAGTGTGGCGGTCTCATGACCGCAGCGCCAGAGCTTTCGGGTGGCTCCGACATCCCGGTGCTGCGACATCTGGCGCACAGGCAAAAGGAGAACTTACCATGACCTACCGTGTGACCGGCCTTAACCCCGACCAGTTTGCCCCGCTCTTTGCCATGAACGACACCGAGCTAGCCGCGCAAGGCGCCGTGCGCTGCATGGCGGACCGCAATGGCGCCTACCCCTGTCGCGTCAGCATGGTGCGGGTCGCAAAAGGCGAGGAGCTTATTCTGCTCAACTTCGCCCATCATGTTGCGCCCGGCTCGCCCTATCGCGCCAGCGGCCCGATCTTTGTCGCACGCCAGGCGAAGACCGCCGCACACTATGAGGGCGAATTGCCGCCGATGATGCGTGACACGCTGATTTCGTTACGCGCCTATGATGCCAAAGGCATGATGCTGGAAGGGGATATTGCCGAAGGCCCTTATGCCGACATCGCCATTCGCAAATTGCTGAAAATTCCGGAGGTGCAGACCGTGCATGGTCATTTCGCACGCAGGGGATGTTTTGCGGCAGCGTTTGTCCGGGCCTGAACGAAAATCTGTCCAATAAAAAACCCGCCGCGCGAACGCGGCGGGTCAATCTGTTTCGGGCTTTACAGGATCTTACGAACCTGAAGCGCCTTCCACATAAGTGATCTTGCCATCTGCACCCTTCTTCCAGGTGTACATGGTGTAGTCCGGACGGGTGATGTCGCCCTTCTTGTCATAGGCAATGTCGCCGATGACGGTCTTGAAGGCGACGCCCTTCTTCATTTCTTCAGCGATCTTCTTGGAATCGAGCGAGTTGGCGCGCTTCGCCGCTTCCGCGATGATCTGCACAGCTGCGTAGGAATACAGCGTGTAGGCTTCCGGATTGAACTTCTTATCCTCGAACTTCTTGACGATGGCGGCCGCTTCCGGACGCTTGCGCGGATCCGGCGGGAACGTCATCAGCGTGCCTTCAACGCCCGGGCCGCCGATTGTGGCGAATTCGTCCGAGGTGATGCCGTCGCCGGACATCATGACGGTCTTTAGGCCCTGATCGCGCATCTGGCGCACAATCAAACCACCTTCGGTGTGCAGACCGCCCCAATAAAGAACGTCAGCACCCGCGGCCTTGATTTTCGAAACCAGCGCCGAGAAATCCTTTTCGCCGGTGTTCACGCCTTCATACAGCACATCATTGACGCCCGCAGCCTTCATGGCCTTGCGGGTTTCGTCAGCGAGGCCCTGGCCATAGGTCGTCTTGTCGTGGGCGATGGCGACCTTCTTGCCCTTCAGATTGGTGGTGACGTATTTCGCCGCCACTTCGCCCTGCTGATCGTCACGGCCGCACGTGCGGAACGTGTTCCACAGGCCACGCTCAGTGATGCGCGGGTTCGTGGCCGATGGGCTGATCATCAGAATACCGTTCTCGGCATAAACTTCGGACGCCGGCATGGTCACACCGGAGTTGAAGTGACCCACGACCATCTTGATGCCATCGCCGACAAATTTGTTGGCGACCGACACACCCTGCTTCGGATCGGACACATCGTCGCCAACCGAAACTGTGATTTTCTGGCCCAGAATGCCGCCGGCAGCGTTGATGTCCTCAACTGCCTGCTCGACACCGTTCTTGAGCTGCGCGCCAAATGCCGCGTTCGGACCCGTGATCGGTCCGGCGACACCCATCTTGATCTGCGCCTGTGCAACACCCGATGCGACGAGCGTTGCGGCCAGCGCGATACCGGCCAACAGCGATTTCTTCATGAATGGCTCCCTTGTGAGTCAAAGCCGGGACTCCCCTCTGGAATCCCTCCACGGGTTGACCCCGTATGACACGATGATTGCGCGTTTCACGCGGGCTGTCATCCCCCCACCGCGGTCAGCCCCGTGCATCTTTGCACGCCTGTTGTGCCTCAAGGGCAGGCACATTGTTGCACTGCAATATGCCTTTGCGCCAAGCCATTTCTCTCCAGGCAATGCCGCGCTTAACCGACGCGCTTTTCCCGCCAGGAAAATGGCCCGGCTTTCTCGTAAAGCCAGCGGTATTGCGTCGTCATTTGGCGCGTGCGTGTGTAGCGGTAGCCGAGCAGCGCAAAGATCAGCACCACGGCAAAATCCACCATCAGAAATTGCAAGGACCGCAAGGTGCCGCCAAACAGGGCAAAGTGAATGAAACGTACCACCAGTGACAAGCCGAACGCGGCAAACGCCACCTGCGACAACGGCTTCCACGTCAGCGCCAACGCCCGTCCGGTCATCCACGCCGCCCAGCCGCCCATCACAACCGTGACAAGCAGAAACAGCCAGATCGAATGTTCTTCGTAGAGGATGCCCTGCAACATCAGTGCGCTCCGCCTTCAAGATAAGCCGCCCGAACCTGCGGGTCTTTCAGCAAGTCCTGCCCGCTGCCGGACAAGGTGATCACACCATTGACCATGACATAGGCCCGGTGCGCCAGCTTGAGCGCGTGAAACGCATTTTGCTCAACCAGAAAAACCGTCAGCCCCTCATCGCGATTGAGCTTGCGAATCGCATCAAAAATGCCGCGCACGATGATTGGCGCCAGCCCCAGCGAAGGCTCATCAAGCATCAGCAAGCGTGGCCGGCTCATCAGGGCGCGCGCGATGGCCAGCATCTGCTGCTCGCCGCCCGACAGGGTGCCGCCGCGCTGCTCGCGCCGCTCGCGCAAGCTCGGAAACAGCGTGAACATTTTTTCGAGATCCTCGTCAAAATGCTTCAGGCCAGTAACAGCCGCTCCCATCTGCAAATTTTCGAACACAGTCATGCGCGGAAAAATCCGCCGCCCCTCTGGAGATTGGGCTATTTGCAGATAGGCGATCTCGTGCGTCGGCATTTTCGTGATGTCACGCCCGTCATAGGTGATCGTGCCTTCGCGCGCGCGCGGATTGCCAAAAATGGTCATCATCAGCGTTGACTTGCCGGCGCCATTGGCGCCGATCAGCGTGACAATCTCACCTTCGTTGACATCAACATCGACGCCCTTCAAAGCAATGATATTGCCGTAATAGGTCTTGACGCCGCGAACCTGCAACAACGGGCGGCCAGCCGCAGCAGTGGAGACGGGTGCGCTGCTCATAGGATGCCCACCTCTTTTTCAACCGCCTCGACTTCCTCATCCTCTACGCCGAGATAGGCCGCGATCACCTTCGGATCGTTCTGGACCTCCACCGGCGTGCCATCGGCAATCTTGGTGCCGTAATCGAGCACCACCACATGATCGGAAATTTTCATCACCACGGACATATCATGCTCGATCAGCAGGATCGAAGTGTTGTGATCGGCCCTGATCGAGAGGAGCAGCGCGTTAAGCTCCGCGCTTTCGCGCGGGTTTAGACCAGCCGCGGGCTCGTCAAGGCACAGGAGCAGCGGTTCGGTGCACATCGCACGCGCGATTTCCAAGCGTCGCTGGTCACCATAGGGTAAATCCCCTGCAGGGTCATCAGCGCGGTCAATCAGGCGGGTTTTTTCCAGCCAATACCGCGCTTTCTC
>JBOFFO010000145.1:0-3210 GCA_051648665.1 Beijerinckiaceae bacterium
AGTAAAGCCACAGTCAACGCCCGCCATTCCACGATCACAGCAGAATCAGGCGTGTGTGGGATGTGTAGCAGACTCCTGTCACGCGGAACGATGACACCTTCATCGATAAAAAGGCCGCCATTTCGATATTCTGCAAGGCCGGTCAGCCCATCAATGTCCACGACTGTCACACCGGCGCGCAGCAAAGGTTCAATCAGAGAATAAGACAGCCATTGCGATAATTTATGAAACGGCACGAGTCCTTCCGTCGCATCACCTACGCGAATCAGCGGATGCTGCCATGTATCGCCAAGAGGTACGCCGCCGAGAGATAACCGTGATGGCCAAATATCACCGCAATTGAGAAGAACTGACTGCAGAATGGCAGACGCTGGCAGCACTCCGCAAGCTGCCCTGGCTTGAGACGAGATTTCATCGAGCAGACCACCCGGCCGTGGGGTATCTTCGCGCGCGAAAATTCCTGGCTTCAGCATGATGCTGCGCCCCATTGCGTTGAGTAACGCCACCCGGCCGGACACGCCTTCCAAGGGATTATCGGGAGTGACCTGGAATCCGCGACGCAAATCAGCTTCGCTGAACGCTAAGAGTTTTTCCGCATCCGCGCGCAATGGGTCATCGGGATAGGCAGAAAATGCGCCATGCACGAACATGTCGAGACTAGCTAAAGCCAGCCCTTCAGACCGGGATGTTTCAACACCCGCAGAATCTCGGTAGCGCCAACGGCTTCCCGCGCCTGCATCAAGCAACACAGAAACAATGGCCAGATCAAATTCCGCTCTCGCCCGCGCAGCAGGCGAAGACCAGGCAATTTGACCAGCGATGGTTGCCCAACGATCACTTCTGGCCGTCACAAAATGTCGCCACCGCGCATGAAACGGCACTTGTAGCGTGGGATAATTCTGCCGCACAACCTTTGCGACAAAGCCCGCCAGTGCAGGCATTTTCTCCATTGCCAGCGTAAAATGTGTGAGGCGGCCTTCCTGAGCGGCGGTGAACAGTTGCCCGGTCCGTTCACGAACGGCCTCCGCTGAGAGCAGCGCCAGCGCGGCCGCGCGGTCAGTACTTCCTGAGGTCACGACCAACAGTCCGTTTCAGATCATCCGCACTCGGTGCGCCTTCCGGCGTGTAATATCCGGCCGCTTTCTTCGCCTGCATTTCCACACTGGCGTCATCGGGAATGAGACCATCAGGAATAGGTACGCGCTCACCAATTTCGATGCCTGACTGCACCATCGCATCATATTTCATGTTGGACATAGACATCAGCCGGTCGATGCGCGTGATGCCAAGCCAATGCAGAACATCCGGCATTAATTGCTGGAAACGTGCATCCTGCACGCCCGCGACACATTCAGTACGCTCGAAATACGTTGATGCCTGATCGCCACCTTCCTGGCGCTTTCGTGCATTATAAACAAGAAACTTCGTCACTTCTCCCAGCGCGCGGCCTTCCTTCCGGTTGTAAACGATGAGGCCAACACCACCATTCTGCGCCTCACGCACGCATTCCGCGATGCCGTGAATAAGATAAGGGCGGCAGGTGCAGATGTCCGAGCCAAACACGTCGGAGCCATTGCATTCATCATGCACACGGCAGGCAATCCGGCTTTTGCCGCCTGCGAGCGCCGTTACATCGCCCATGACGTAGGCGGTCATGCTGCCAATCGGCGGCAAAAACACTTTCATGTCGGAGCGAGTCACCAGTTCGGGATACATACCGCCGGTTTGCTCGAACAGGGTGCGGCGCAGGGCTTTCTCACTCGTGCCAAAACGCTCGGCGATACCCGGCAGATACCAGACCGGATCAACGGCGATTTTCGTGACAGAAATATCACCCTTTTCGAGAAGGATGTTGCCGTCGCTTTTAATTTCGCCGGAATTCATGGCATGCACGATTTCTGGCAGCGTCAACCTGGCACGGGTCACCGCGATGGTGGGGCGAATATCCGTGCCTTCAGAAATATCGTCTGCAAAAACGTCCGCGACACGATGGCCGAACGGATCGAGTGAAACGATTTTCTTTGCATCAAACCATTGCGGGTAAGGCCCAATATCCACTGCCGGATGCGTATTGTGCAAATCCGGCCGCACCAGCGGATTCAATGCACCAGCTGACACGGCAAGGGCACGATACAGTGCATAGGCGCCGCCATGTGCGCCAATAACATTCCGGTCCTCCGGCCGTGATACAGTGCCGATCACCGGGCCACGCTCACGCGGATTCTCGTGACCCCAGCGGATGGGAAAGCGCGCGGTTGACGTGCCAGGCTCTGGATGGCTGGTGATGCGGATATGCCCGCTGCGATTCGGCGTTGTCATGGAATCGCTATATTCCCTGAACCGTTAAAAACAGAGGGTAATCGCGGTTGGCGGCGCTGTCGAGGGGCGCGCGCCTCTCAGCCCAAGGATTGGTTAGCGCCGCATTGCCGGATATCACGGCCTACCAGCTTTGACCGGGACCGATTTGACCGAGGCCGAGATGCTGCCCCACGGCGGCGGCCACATCGGCAAAGGTTTTGCGCGCCCCGACACTGCGCGCCGCGATATCCGGCCCGAACCCGAGAATGGGGACATGCTCGCGCGTATGATCCGTTCCACGCCATGTCGGATCATTGCCGTGATCAGCAGTAATGATGCAGAGATCGCCGGTGCGCAGCGCGGCCCGAATATCCGGCAGGCGCTGGTCAAACGCTTCAAGGCAGGCAGCGTATCCGGCGACATCGCGGCGGTGGCCATACTCGGTGTCAAAATCAACGAGATTGGCGAAACAAAAGCCGCCATCAGGCGTGTTGCGTATCGTTTCTATCAAGAGATTAACGTGCTCGTCATTGCTTTTGCCCTTGCGCTCTGTTCCGGTATTCCGATGCGCAAAAATATCACCGATCTTGCCAATACTCACGACAGCACGGCCTTGTTGGGTCGCACGATCAAGCAACGTTTCCCCCGGAGGTGGAATCGCAAAATCTTTCCGGTTCGCGGTCCGCTTAAAACCTTGCTCCACTGAGCCGATGAACGGCCGCGCAATCACGCGGCCAATATTCAGTGGATTTACAAGCGCGCGCACGGCGACGCAGAGATCATAGAGCCGTTGCAGGCCAAAGGCCTCTTCATGCGCGGCGATTTGCAGGACAGAATCGACGGAGGTGTAGCAGATGGGCTTACCCGAGCGCAGATGTTCAACGCCCAACGCATCGATAATCGCGGTGCCTG
>JBOFFO010000146.1:0-1626 GCA_051648665.1 Beijerinckiaceae bacterium
CGGTTGAGAAATTCCGGGCGGAAATGGCTGCGCACCACGCCCATCACCTCGTCGCGCACAACAGCAGAATCCTGACCTTCCGGCTGACTGACCAGATATTCCGAACCGAGATTGCTGGTCATGATGATCAGCACATTGCGGAAATCCACCGTGCGCCCCTGCCCGTCCGTGAGACGGCCGTCGTCAAGCACCTGCAACAGCACGTTGAACACATCCGGATGCGCCTTCTCGATCTCGTCAAAGAGAACGACCTGATAGGGCCGCCGCCGCACGGCTTCGGTGAGCGCGCCGCCTTCGTCATAACCGACATAGCCGGGAGGCGCGCCGATGAGCCGCGAGACGGAGTGCTTTTCCATATATTCCGACATGTCGAGCCGCACCATCGCGCTCTCGTCATCGAACAGGAATTGCGCCAGCGCCTTCGTCAGTTCTGTTTTGCCGACGCCTGTCGGTCCAAGGAACATGAAGGAACCGATGGGCCGGTTCGGATCCTGCAAGCCCGCACGCGCACGGCGCACCGCCGTTGACACAGCCGCCACCGCCTCGGCCTGCCCGACGACCCGCTTGCGCAATTCATCTTCCATGCGCAGCAGCTTGTCCTTTTCGCCTTCGAGCATCTTGTCGACAGGCACGCCCGTCCAGCGCGAAACCACTTGCGCCACATGGTTCGGAGTCACCGCCTCTTCCATCATGCCAGCGCCGGATTCCTCCGTCGCCGCCAGTTCCTTTTCGAGGCCGGGAATAATGCCATAGGCAAGCTCGCCCGCGCGCTGGTATTGCCCGCCGCGCTGCGCCTGCGCCAGTTCGTTGCGCGCTTCATCAAGCTTTTTCTTCAGCTCCGCCGCCTTGCCGAGCTTCGATTTTTCCGCCTGCCATGCGGTGGTGATGGCAGCGGAACGCTCCTCCAGATCGGCAAGCTCCTTTTGCAGATTGCCGAGCCGGTCCTTCGATGCGGCATCGCTCTCTTTCTTCAGCGCCTCCGCCTCGATCTTCAGCCGCACAATCTCGCGGTCGATGGAATCGAGTTCCTCCGGCTTGGAATCGACCTGCATGCGCAGACGCGCCGCCGCTTCATCCACAAGGTCGATCGCCTTGTCGGGCAAGAAACGGTCGGTGATGTAGCGGTTCGACAAGGTTGAGGCCGCAACCAACGCGGAATCCTGAATCCGCACGCCATGATGCTGCTCGTATTTTTCCTTGATGCCGCGCAGGATCGAAACCGTATCCTCCACTGTCGGCTCGGACACGAACACCGGCTGGAAGCGCCGCGCCAATGCCGCATCCTTCTCCACATGCTTGCGATATTCATCGAGCGTGGTCGCGCCGACGCAGTGCAGTTCACCACGCGCCAGAGCGGGTTTGAGCAGGTTCGACGCATCCATCGCGCCATCGGCCTTGCCGGCGCCCACCAGCGTGTGCATCTCGTCGATAAACAGAATGATCGCGCCTGCCGCAGACGTGACCTCCTGCAGCACAGCCTTCAGCCTCTCCTCGAATTCACCGCGATATTTCGCGCCGGCGATCAGCGCGCCCATGTCGAGCGCGAGCAGCTTCTTGTCCTTCAGCGATTCCGGCACATCGCCATTGACGATGCGCAGCGCGAGGCCTTCAACAATGGCGGTCTTG
>JBOFFO010000147.1:0-4685 GCA_051648665.1 Beijerinckiaceae bacterium
GAGAACCACAGGTTCTGCATCATCAGTTTTTTCGCGCGACGGCCGATGCGCACCGCATGCTCGACCGGTGCAAGGGATTCACCGAGAAAAAGCGCATCCGCCGCAGCCTGCGAGAGATGACTGGCGCTGGTCGGTGACAGGGACACGTGCGCAGCAGCCAGCGCTGGCGCGTCATTCAGCCCGTCGCCCACCATCAGCACCTTGCGCCCCTGCGCGCGCATGGCATCGAGCCGGGCGATTTTTTCCTTCGGCGTCGCGCCGGCATGGAATGTGGTGATGCCCAGCGCCTGCGCGATGGGCGTGACGGCGCTCTCACGGTCGCCGCTGAGAATTTCAATCGCCAGCCCGTGGCAGCGCAGGCGATCCACGGTTTCGCGCGCACCGGGCCGCAGGCGCTGGCCAATCGCAAACACGGTTTTTTGGCCGCCTGCATCAAGCGCGATCAGCGACGCATCGGGATAGGCCTGCGCCATCATGTCAGCCTGCGCGCGCGCGTCGCAAAAATCCGGCGAGCCCAGCCGCACCAGCACACCGTCAATCAGCGCCGTGATGCCCTGCCCCGGCTCCTCGCGTGCATCGGATGCCGCGACCGTTTCACCGGATGCGCGGGCCAGCGCCTGCGCGAGGGGATGGCGGCTTGCCAGGCCGAGACGACCTGCCAGCGCCAGCAGCCGCGGATCGTGCTGCTCGCGCCCCACGAGTTCCGGCTCAGGCAGAGTGAGCGTACCGGTCTTGTCGAACACCACCACATCGGCTTCCGCCAGCCGCTCCAGCGCTTCGCCGGCGCGCAGCAGCACACCGGTGCGGAACAGTGCGCCGGAGGCCACGACCTGCACGGCGGGAATGGCGAGGCCGAGCGCGCAGGGGCAGGTGATGATCAGCACGGTGATGGCGATGATCAACGCTTGCGACCAGCTCAACCCGGCCAGCATCCAGCCCAGAAATGTCAGCGCTGCTGTGGCATGCACAATCGGTGCGTAGGCGCGCGCAGCGCGGTCAGCGAGGCGGACATAACCGGCGCGCACCGCTGTCGCATCACGCATGAGATGATCAATTTCATCAAGTAATGTGCCTTGCTGCGCTGCCGTGACATGCACGGTGAGCGTGCCACTGACATTGACGGTGCCGGCATAGACGCGCGCGCCTTCTCCCACCGCGACGTGATTGGTTTCGCCAGTGACCAAGGACTGATCAATGTCGGAGCGGCCCGAAGCCACCACGCCATCGACGCCGATGCGGTCGCCAGGGCGCACGAGCACCCGGTCTCCCGGCGCGATGGCGGCAATCGGCATCAGCGTCGCCGTGCCATCCGCTGATAATTTCAAGGCCGTATCAGCGCGCAGCGCGGCGATATTCGCGGCGAGATCGCGCGTGCGCTTGCGCATGATCTGATCAAGCGTGCGGCCAATCAGCAAAAAGAAAATCAGCATCACCGCCGAATCGAAATAGGCATGCTCCGCATGGTTGAAGGTTTCCACCACGGACATGCCAAGCGCGAGCAGAATGCCGAGCGTGATCGGCACATCCATATTCACAGCGCGGCGCTTGATCGATGCCAGCGCGCTTTCATAAAACGGCCGGCCCGCATAAATCGCGGTGGGAATCGCGATGATGCCGGACACCCAATGGAAAAAATCGCGCGTCGGCCCATCGATGTCGCTGGCGTTGCCGGACCAGACCGAGACGGACAACAGCATGATGTTCATGGCGCTGAAGGCGGCAACGCCAAGGCAACGCAACAGCCGTTTCGTTTCCTGCTCCTCCGCATCCGGTCCGCGATTGGCGGCGAAGGGATGGCCGGGATAGCCGATCTCATCGAGCTTTTCGAGAATGCGCGCGCCTGCCAGCTTCGCTTCGTCCCACTCGACGGTGACGCGCTTCAAGGCAAGATTGACGCGGGCGCGGCGGATGCCCGGCTCCTGCGACAGGCCGCGCTCAACGGCGGCCATGCAGCCGGCGCAATGGATGCCATCGACGGCAATATCCATGGCCAGAGCGCCGTCATCGGTGCGGCGGGCGAAGCTTGTGCAGTCGATGCCGCCGGCAGACGGGTTGAACTGATCCGCAGCGGATGCAGCCATGCCTCCGGCCTTGTGATGATCAGCGATAACCGCAGCGCTCATCGTTTCCCCCTTCGCGGTGGCGCGCCTTTACGGCGACAGCCGCGATTGCGACTGGAACAGAATATCCTGCCCCTGCCGCGCCTCGACATGCAGATCCCAGACACCGCGCGGCGCGGCTGCACCTTCATACCGGCCGGGTGCGGCTTCGGTGAGCATCACACTCTGGTCACGCTTGCGGTCGGCGATGTGGGCGAAGCGCGCCTGCATTTCCAGTCCGCGCACCGGCTCGCCGTTACGGTCCCGGAGATTGACCGAGACCATGCGCGACGCACCCTCGACAAAGGCAACGTCTGCGGTCCAGCCCCGTTGCGCCTGTGCCCGCGCCCGCGCGATGGTGCGGTTGTAGGACTGGCTGGCTTCATAGGAGCTCTTCACATCCACGCCGGGCATGGTGCGCAAGGCCAGCGTCATCATCACCGCATTGACAGCGGTGACGACACCGAAAAAGGCGATGATTGCGAACAACACCATGCGCCCGGTGACGACGAATCCGGGCTTTGGCGGTGCGGCTCGCTGCGGCAGTTCAATCGGCATGGCCAAGGCTCCCCCACAACATCCCATGATCGTGCTCCGGTTTCATGCCGCATTTCCCAGAGAAACGGCGCGGAAGCATTGATCTCGATCCAATTCAGCAGGCTGCATGCTTAAGCGGCCCGCCTTTCATGTCCGCGCTGTCATTTCTCCGGTGCGAAGAAATGGTCGCGCACCTGCACCATCTCGCCCGCGAACAGGTCGGAGGCGCGGATGATGATATCCTGAGATTTCTGCAGTTTCACATCCGCCGGCACTGTCACCAGCACACGCACTTCGCGCGTCGTGTCAGGCTCGACCGTTACAACCGGGCGCGGATCGGCAGTCGGCGGCAAACCTACCGCATCAATGCGGACGCCGACCGGCCCTTCAACAGACAACACGAAGGGCCGGGTTTCCGGACGCTTGTTGAGGAGCCGGACGGTGTAGGCGTTGCGGATCGAGCCATCACTGAGCTGCACGAATTGCGGCGTGCGCTCGTGCAGCGCGGAGATGCCGGCGGTCTGGCGGGTCGCGAGCTTGTAGACCATGCCGAGGCCGACCGCAGCAATCACCGCCATGTAAATGAAGGTGCGCGGGCGCAAGGGGTGGAAGCTCTGCACTTTCCCTGTCATGCGCGCCTTGACGTTGAGATCATTGTCGTAGCCGATCAACCGTGGCGGCCGGCCAATTTTCGCCATGACCGTATCGCAGGCATCGATGCACAGGCCGCACTGGATGCAGCCGAGTTGGGAGCCGTGGCGAATATCAACGCCCGTGGGGCAAACTGCGACACACTGGTTGCAATCCACGCAATCGCCCGCCGGTTCACCCGCAGCGCGGTTGCGCTTCGCTTCCTTCAGCGACATGCGCGGCTCGCCGCGATCATATTTGTAGGTGACGTTGAAGGCCTCGTCGTCGGTCAGCGCCGCCTGAATGCGCGGCCACGGGCACATATAGAGACAGACCTGCTCACGCATCACGCCAGCGAAAATAAAGGTCGTGAAAGTCAGAATGCCAATCCAGAGATAGGCCTGAAACGGTGCAGTGAAGGTCAGCAACTGCCAGACCAGCGTTGGCGCATCGGCGAAATACAGCACCCATGCGCCGCCGGTCCACCACGCGATCATCAGCCAGACAAAATACTTGCCGGCTTTTTTCATGATTTTATCAGCAGACCACGGCGCTTCGTCGAGCTTCATACGCTCGCGCCTGTCTCCCTCGAAGAAGCGCTCCACGGACAGGAATAGATCAGTCCACACTGTCTGCGGGCAGAGATAGCCGCACCAGATGCGACCGGCCACCGCATTCATCAGGAACAGAACCAGCGCGGCCAGCACCAGCAGGCCGGTGAAGAAATATATTTCCTGCGGCCAGATTTCGATCATGAAAAAATAGAATCGGTTATTCTCCAGATCGAGCAGCACGGCCTGATTGGGCAAATTGGGTCCGCGATCCCAGCGCAGGAACGGCAGGAAATAATAAATGCCAAGCGCAATGATCAGGATATACCATTTCAGGCGACGAAATGGTCCGGTGACTTTCTGCGGATAAACCTTCTTCGACGACTCATACAGCGGGATATCGTCTTCGTCCTTGGCTACGCTCACCGGCGCCTCCTTGCGACAGGCCGCGCAACCGGTTTGAAGCGGCAGCGTTCCCCCTGTCATGCACTCTCCGCAATGGCGCAGCCGTCACTTCGGCAACAGCTTTGCGGATCAACTCCCATCTAATAGCACGCGCGGCACGGCAACAGTGAGTTGGTCACATTGCCGCATCAAAGCTGATGGCCGGCGTGTATATTCTCCAAAGCAAATCGGGCCGTCAGGCGGCCCGATTATTCTCTGTCCCTCAGTGCAGGGCGCCTTACTGGCCGCCGCCGAGGGAATGCACATAGACCGTCAGCGCCTTGATCGTCACCGGATCGAGACGGGTGCTCCAGGCCGGCATCACACCGGCGCGGCCATTATAGACGGTCTGGTAAATCGACTCGATATCCGACCCATAGAGCCAGATATTGTCGGTGAGGTTGGGCGCACCCAATTCCTTGTT
>JBOFFO010000148.1:0-2652 GCA_051648665.1 Beijerinckiaceae bacterium
GCTTTGTGGGCTGCCGGAGACTTGCCCTGCGCCACGATCTGCCAGGTGTGAAACGGCGTGCCAATGGCCACTGTTGGCGCATGCAGTTGCACCGTAGGAACAACCCAGGACACATCGCCGACATCAGTCGAGCCAATCATCGGATTGCGCCGCGCATCGGCAGGCGTGGTAAAGTCGGCCAGCGCAGCGCCCGTATCCTCCATGCCTATCGTCTGCCACACCGTTGCGATTTCTTGCGGCGACAGAGTTGATCGGATTTGCCCAGCAAAAGCGCGGTCCGTCTCATCAAAAGGCGGCGGCCCAAGATCCTCCATAACAGCCTGTAAGGCTGTTTCCAGCGGGCCGTTACCGACCATGTTGGAGACGGCGCTGACAATGCGCATCTGCATCGTCGTTTCCGTCATCAGCGCGGCGCCCTCGGCGATTTTGCGCACCCGCTGCACCAGTTCCAGCATGCCCGGCAAATCGCGCGCGCGAATGGAATAGCGCACGCGCGCATGCGCCTGCACCACATTGGGTGCGATGCCGCCCGTATCGAGCAGCGCATAATGCACCCGCGCGTCGCTCGGCATATGCTCCCGCATGTAGTTGACGCCGACATTCATCAACTCGACAGCGTCAAGCGCGCTGCGTCCCAGATGCGGCGAGGCGGCCGCATGGGCCGCGCGTCCTGTAAACACAAAATCGGCGCGGGTGTTGGCGAGCGATAAAGGCGGCGTCACTTCCCAGAAACTTGAGGGATGCCAGGAGATCGCAATATCAGCGTCGTCGAAAGCGCCGGCGCGCACCATAAACGCCTTGGCGGCTCCGCCCTCTTCCGCCGGACATCCATAATAGCGCACACGACCGGGAATTTTGTGTTCCGCCAGCCAGTTCTTGACTGCCGTCGCCGCAAGCATGGCCGCTGAACCGAGGAGATTATGGCCACAGCCATGCCCGTGGCCGCCAACTTCAATGGGCCGGTGTTCGGCAACACCCGCTTCCTGACTGAGTCCCGGCAGCGCGTCATATTCGCCAAGGATAGCGATGACTGGACCGCCCTCGCCCGCTTCGCCGATCACAGCCGTGGGAATATCCGCGACATTCTCGGTAATGCGGAAACCGTGATGCGCAAGCTCAGCCTTGTGCTCGGCACAGGACCGTTCTTCGGTGTAACAGACTTCGGGCATGCCCCAGACCCGGTCACTGAGCGCGATGAAGCGCTCCCGCTGCTCGTCCACGCGCCGCCAGATGTCTCGCCGGTTGTCCATGTCATCCTCAAATTAGGCAGATTGCTACATGCAATTCTGACCCTCACCAGCGAACTGTCAAACGGGCGTCGCTTGATCCGATTTGCGGCACGGATTCAGGGCCGGACAGCGGGTGTTTCAATATTCATGCCGCGTGCGCGATCCGCCAGATATAACTCCAGCGCGATAAGTTCCGCAGCGCCATACGCAAAAGGCTCAGCGCGAATGCCGGTCATGCAGTTGCGTAGCCGCCGTTGCAGAGAACCCACGCCCTGCCACTCGAGACGGTAAATCGGATAACCGTTCGGATGCCCCTGCGGTATCGTGCTGGCGCCCAGTTTCCGGCCCCACAAATCATCGTGGCATTGGGCACAGGACAGGTTGAGTTGGCCGAGGCGTGTGTTGAACAGCTTCGATCCCGCCGCGCGCGCCGCTTGCAGCCGCTGATCGTCTGGAGGCTCCATCGGCAGTCCCCGCGATTGCAGGCCAATGTAACTGGCAAGCGCCAGAAGGGGCCGGCTTTCATACGCGAACGGTGGCTGGTTCTGCCGCGTTGTCCGGCATTGCTGGATGCGGCCCTGCACATCAATCCCCTGCTGCGTCTGCGCATCAAATACCGGATGCCGCGCAGCCACGCCACGCATGGTTTGCGTCGCGTCACCATGACAACCAGAACAGGCGCGAGCGCCTTCGGCCGGGGGCGCGCGCCATAGCCTCTCGCCCTCGGCCACCCACAGCATGGCCGGATTGGCCCGGTCATTGTCCTGCATGGCGCGCGTATCCGGACTCATAATGGCGTAGCCGGATTGCCGCTGGTGCAGGGGAATGGGGTCAGCCGCGGCACAATCTGCCGCAGCCAGAAAAACGGACGTAGCCGTAGCAAAAGTCCAGAGGGCAAGCCTCACGCGCTCACCGTGATCGGAAATTCCTCGCGCACCTTGTCACCGGCATCATCATGCCAGGTGAAAATCAGCGGCGCGCTGCGCGTCGCGACCGTGGTGAAACCGAAATAGGGGTTAGCGGCAATCGCCTGTGTGAGATCGGCCCGGAAAATCTCTGCGCCATCATAGTGGCATACCAGCTCACGCACGATATTGCGGGGAATTTCCTTGCCGGAAATATCGCGCCGGTAACCGGTTTCCATCACATGCGACAGAACGATCTTGATGGTGAAAAATTCACCCTGCTTCACGGTACGCGGAATATCGTAGAGCGCGTTGGCCATGCCCTATTCCTCCGTACAGGCCGCAATGGTGACGATCACCTCTTTCGTATCCTGAAAGAAGCGCCCATCACTCAGTTTCGCCACCGCTGTGAGATGCTGCGTTGTCGCGAGTCGGATGCGCGTCGCCACCCATGCTTTTCCAGCACGCGGCGAGAGATGGAACGTCGCAACATTGGGCTGCGGATTCTTCTCGTTGAA
>JBOFFO010000149.1:0-3364 GCA_051648665.1 Beijerinckiaceae bacterium
TGCGATAAATCCAGACCCGCGCTGGCGGAATGTTGCGCCAGATGCGTTTGCCACGCTCGGTGGCGTAAGCTGCGCCGGGCGGCACGGGCGGCTTGGCCGCATAGGTGAATTGAATGTAGGGCGCGCCCGCAGGCATCAATTCAAGCGCTTCCGCCAGCAGCGCCTTGCGTGCATGGGGCGGGCGCGTCATCAGCGGCAGGCTTGATACAATGGCTGCAACGGGATGTGACAACAATTCACGCAGCGTAGCGCGCATGGCATAGGCATCGCCCTGCACAACAGTCACGCCGGGAAAACGCTCACGCAGCAGCGCGCAAAAATCCGGGTCATATTCGATCAGCACAAGGCGGTTGGGCGCAAGTCCGCGCGCCAAAAGCGCCTCTGTCACCGGGCCAGTGCCGGGGCCCAGCTCAATCACCAGACCGGGGCGGTCCATCTCCACATGGGCCGCCATCTCGCGGCACAGTTCTGGCGAGGATGGCGACACGGCGCCGGTTTTTAGCGGATTTTCCACCCAGGTGCGGATGAAGCGCGCCTCATCTTCAATTTTGTCCGCAGCCTTGCGTGCGGTGCGCTTAATGTCATCGGCCGTGCCCTGCACCTCGGCGCGGAGGTGATCGCGCGTCTTGTCAACGACCGCGCCGACCTTGCCGCGCAACTCGGCCGCAGTCTCCTTGATGTCATGCTTGGTCTGTTCAATTTCAGCGCGAACTTTTTCGCGCGCTACATCCGCTACCCTTTTGACGCGCGCATTCACTTCACGCGGCAGCGCGCGCAATTTCGGCTCGATGGACAGGGGTGGCTTCATGCCGTGCGAACACTCGGACCAATGGGCAAATCAATCGGCTGGACCGTAACGCTGCTGCCCGGCAGGTCAACCCTCAGGGCCAGCGCGCGGAACCAGCGCGCATGTTAACCAAAGAAATCCTTGACCCGACCAAAGAAGCTGTTGCTCTCGGGCTGCGTGTCCTTCGAGCTTTCCTTGTCAAATTCGGCCAGCAATTCGCGCTGGCGGCGCGTCAGTTTCTGCGGCGTTTCGACCACGGCCTGAATATAGAGATCGCCGACATCGCGTGCACGCAGCACCGGCATGCCCTTGCCTTTCAGCCGGAATTGTTTGCCTGTTTGCGTGCCTTCAGGAATTTTCACCTTTGCCGTGCCGCCATCAACGGTTGGCACCTCGAATTCGCCGCCGAGTGCGGCCTGCACCATGGAAATCGGCACGCGGCAATATAAATCTGCGCCATCGCGCTGGAACAGGGGATGCGCCTTGATGCTGAGGAAAATATAGAGATCGCCCGCAGGCCCGCCGCGCAAGCCCGCCTCGCCCTCACCGGCGAGACGGATGCGCGTGCCATCCTCGACACCGGGCGGAATATTGACGCTGAGATTGCGGTCACGCGTGACGCGGCCGTTGCCCTTGCAGTTGCTGCACGGATTATCGATGGTTTCACCGCGCCCCTGACAGGTGGGACAGGTCCGCTCGATGGCGAAAAATCCCTGCATGGCGCGCACGCGGCCATGCCCGCCACAGGTGGTGCATTGCTTGGGCTTCGACCCCGGCTTCGCGCCAGAACCGGAACAGGTTTCGCACACGACCGGCGTCGGCATCCGCACTGTCGCGGTCTTGCCCTTGAACGCATCCTCCAGCGTAATTTCCAGATCAGTGCGCAGATCGCCACCGCGTTCGCGGCCATCCCGGCTCTGGCGGCGGCCACGGTTGCCGCCCATCATGTCGCCGAACAGATCCTCGAAAATATCGGACATGGACGAGGCAAAGCCATCGCCAAAACCGCCAGGACCGCCGCCGCCCTGTTCAAACGCGGCATGACCATGCCGGTCATAGGCCGCACGCTTCTGCGGATCGGACAGGACCTGATAGGCTTCGTTGATTTCCTTGAATTTCTTTTCGGCTTCCGCATTGCCCGGATTCTTGTCCGGGTGATGCTGCATGGCGAGCTTGCGGAAGGCTGATTTCAGGGCAGCGTCATCGGCCGTTTTCGCCACGCCGAGAATGTCATAATAATCGCGCTTGGCCATCAGTTCGCCCCCTTTTTCAACCATTCAAGGAGCACTTGTTTAGAAAAGACATGCAGAGGCATAGTAAAAAGTTCTTTATTTTTCCCGCTACCAAAATAAAATCCATGCTCACTAGCATTGAAGATAAAAATACTTCTCATGACTCCCTTATTTGATTCTAAGTCGACCCTGTAAGCTTCGGTAACCAGCTTCTTAAATTGCTCCAGCTTCTTTTCATTGGCATACCTCGATTCAATTGAGTCTATCTCTTCGCGGTTGAGTCGTTTTTGTGCAATACGTGTGAAATAAGCATGATGAGAGTTGTTGGCTTCTGCATCCACTTGGCGCAGATCGCAGCATGTTCCGCCGGCTGCAGTCACCAGTTCTTTTTGAAACGCCAGCATCACAATCGTCAAAACATACTCATCATTGAGCGCCAACACGTGGCCGAATTTGGAACATACGACAGTGAAATATATATTCAGCGGCTGAGCTAAATCTACAATAGCGTCGGAAGGAGCATCGCGGCATGAACGCACGTCGTCAAAAGAAATCCTTGAAGCATTATCAATTTTTTTCTGCAATTCTTCCTTATTGAGGCGCTTGCCGAAGTCCTGAGCTGCAGCCGTATGCGCATTACTCCACACAGCAAACAAGGCCAAAAGAATGCAATTGAAAAATAAGCGAAGCGAAGCTTTGCTATCCATCGTCTCGCCCCCTCAATGTCATGGCCGGGCTTGACCCGGCCATCCAGTTCTTTTTCTGGGTCCCCGGCTCAAGGCCGGGGATGACATGGTGTGTGTGATGCGGGCTGACCATTAAAATTCAACCTGTCATCATTTTGCCTTTACGCGCTCTTTTTCTTGTCGCTGTCCGACACGTCCTTGAAGTCCGCGTCGATGACATCGTCCTTTTTGGCGTCTTTCGCCGCATGCTTGGCGGCATCGGCTTCCGCCGCTTCCGTCTCAGCCGCCTGCTGCGCCTTGTACATCGCCTCGCCCAGCTTCATCGACGCCTGCATCAGGTCATTCGACTTGGCCTTGATCGCTTCGATATCATCGCCTTCGAGCGCGGTTTTCAGATCGGCCATTGCGGTTTCGATGGCCGTCTTGTCGCCCGCATCGACCTTGTCGCCAAATTCCTTCACGGATTTTTCCGTGGAGTGAATCATGGCCTCACCGGCGTTGCGCGCTTCGACCAGCTCACGGCGCTTTTTATCCTCCGCTGCATTGGCCTCCGCATCCTTCACCATTTTCTGGATATCGGCGTCGGACAGGCCGCCGCTCGCCTGAATGCGGATCTGCTGCTCCTTGCCCGTGGCCTTGTCCTTGGCCGTGACCGAGAC
>JBOFFO010000150.1:0-2503 GCA_051648665.1 Beijerinckiaceae bacterium
CGCGGGGCGCGATGGCGCAGTCTCGCAAGCCGATATTCTGCTCGATCTCAGCGGCGGCACAGCCCTTTTTCCTGCGCATGAATTGCGCGCCGGTTATCTGCGCGCCCATCCCGGTGATGCCGTTGCCGTTCAACGCGCCATTGCCGAGGCGGCAGCCTTGATCGGAACCTTCGACAAGCCGCGCTACATCGCCTTTGATGCAGCGCTATGCGCGCACCAGCGGTCCGGCAAGACGGGCTGCACGCGGTGTCTGGACTTGTGCCCGACCGGCGCAATCACACCCAATGGCAATGCGGTCGCAATCTCGGCCGAAATTTGCGCGGGCTGCGGCTCATGCGCCGCCGTGTGCCCAACCGGCGCGGCGTCATACGCGTTGCCGCCTGCGGATGCATTGATGCGCCGGTTGCGCACGCTGATGACGACTTATACGCGTGCCGGCGGACGCGACGGGATTATTCTTCTGCATGACGAGGATCACGGGCGTGCACTCATCGACATGCTGGCGCGCCATGGCGAAGGATTGCCGGCGCATGTTTTACCTGTCTGCGTCAATGAAGTGACTCAGACGGGCATCGAAACCGTTGCGGCAGCGCTGGCTTTTGGTGCGCGCGCCGTCCGGATTTTGACGCGCGCGCGGCCGAAGCATGACATTGCAGCAGCACAGCGCACGGTGGCGCTGGCGCAGGCTCTCGCTCAAGCACTCGGATATGGCGCGGATGCGATCGGCCTCTTGCAAATTGACGATCCGGACGCCCTGCGCGATGAATTGCTGGCGCTTGCACCATCAACGATGGTGCGGACAGCATCCACATTTCTGCCGCTTGGCGATAAACGCTCCGTGATGAAACAGGCATTGCGCGCGCTGCATGAAGCCGCGCCGCAACCTGTCGATGTCATTGCATTGCCAGCGCAAGCGCCGTTTGGCGCCGTCAATGTCCGGGTGGATGGCTGCACGCTGTGTCTGGCCTGCGTGTCCGCCTGCCCCACATCCGCGCTGGGCGACAATCCCGACAAGCCGCAACTGACCTTCCGCGAAGACGCCTGCGTACAATGCGGCCTGTGCGCCGCGACTTGCCCGGAAAAAGTGATCAGCCTTGAACCGCGCATGAATTTTGCCGCGCTGAACGCGCTGCCGGTGATTGTGAAGGAGGAAGAGCCTTTCCATTGCATTGCGTGCGCCAAACCGTTTGGAACGAAGAGCACCATCGAACGGGTGATTGCGAAATTGCAGGGTTCGCACTGGATGTTCTCTGGCACGGACAGTGACCGGATCGAGATGCTGAAGATGTGCGATGATTGCCGCGTTGGCGCCGTGACGCGCAGCCGCGTCGATCCTTACGCCTCAGCGCCGCGCCCTGCGGTGCGCACCACGGATGATTATCTGCGCGAGCGTGACTTGCTGAAGCGCAAGGAAGAAGGCAACGCCTGAGTTCACAGGCTCAGCCCGCTCTCCCACACTTTAAGGCGCGTCCTGCTGAACCTTTTGTAGAAAAGCGATGAGATCGGCGCGATCCTGCGCGCTCGACAATGTCTGCTCCGGCATTTTCGTGCCGGGCGTATAGGCCATCGGGCCGATTTCAAATAACCGCGCCACCGTCTGCGGCGTCCACACAATATCCATACCGCGCAACGCATCAGAATAATGGTAGCCGGGTGCAGTCCCGATCTTTCGCCCGAACAGCCGATGCAAAGTCGGCCCGGCACGGTTGCCATCGTCCGGCGACAGGGTGTGGCAGGCGACACACGCGCGATACACGTGTGCGCCGGGATCATTGGCGTATTTTTTCAGAATATCATCCGTAACAGAAACCAGCGTGCCATCGCGCGCTTCGCCGGTCTGCGCATCCCAGCGCCGCACCAGCCGGTCGGAACCGGCGGCCAGAATGGTTTTTCCATCCGGCGTGAAAGCGAGCGCCCACACGGGCAGCGCCGGCCCCACGAGATTTTTGATCGCGCCCGTGGCACGCTCGATCACAGCGACAGAGCCGCGCAACCCTGCAGTGGCGATGGTGCGGCCATCCGGCGAAACCGCCAGCGAGATCAGCGGCGTTGATCCAACTGCAATATCTGCGCGATGCGCGCCACCGGGCGCATGAATGCGCAATGATCCATCGGCATGGGCCGTGACAATATCGCGGCCCGCCAGCCGCACCGCGTTGATCGGCGAAGCCGTCTGCACAATCGCTGCCGGGCCGCCATCAAGCTGCCATATCCGCAACGTGGCATCATAACCGGCTGAAATCAGCTGCTGGCCATCGTCAGAAAAAATGACGCCATTGACATTATCAGCATGGCCCTCAAGCAAGGTGGCAGAGGCGTCACTCATGTGCCACAAGCGCACGCTGCGGTCCCATGCGGCAGATGCAATCGTGCGTCCATCCGCGCTGACCGCAAGGGCCGCGATGGGCGCGGTATGACCCGATAATATCGTATCAGGCGTTGTTTGACCCGCCCGCCAGACCGCAATTTTCGCGTCTTCGCCAGCGGTGACGAAGCGCCCATC
>JBOFFO010000151.1:0-4336 GCA_051648665.1 Beijerinckiaceae bacterium
TTCATAAGCATTGATTTCATACGCATGTTTTGCGCGAAAAACCGGTGCCCACTTTTTCGCCCGCATCAGTTTTCTGCGCATGCTTTGCGCGAAAAACCGGTGCCCACTTTTTCGCCCGCATGCGTTAATACGAGAAAAACACCGGCACCGGAGCTTTTTCCAGCATCGCCTGCGTGACGCCGCCGAGCACGAGCTGGCGGAAGCGCGAGTGGCTGAAGGCGCCCATCACGATCATGTCTGCGCCGGATTTTGCCGCGTGCATCAGCAGCAAATCCTCGGCGTCGGAATCGCTGGCGGTGATCGCCACGATTTCCACATTGACGCCGTGACGGGCAAGAAATGGCGCGATGTCCGCGCCCGTGACGGTGCGCTCATCATTCGCTTTTTCGGATACGCAGACGATGTGCGTCCGCGCCGCGCGGGTGAGAAACGGCAGCGCATCGTGCATGGCGCGCGCCGCGCGCGCTGAACCATCCCACGCAACCATGATGTGGCGTGCAGAAAATGCGGTTGTTTCGGGCGGAACGACAATCACGGGGCGGCCGCTGCTGAACAGCAACTCCTCCAGCATGGCGCGGCCTTCACTCAGAAAATCCGGCAGACGGTCCGTGACCGACAGATCATGCAGCCGGCCCAGATAGCCAGTTGCCGCGGCAATTTCCGTATGCTCACGCACATCGGCTTTGACATCGAGCACAAAGCCGCCTTGCGTGTGCGCGCTGACAATCGCAGCGACAGTCGCGTCCACCTCGCGCTGCGTCGCCTCATTGGCCGACTGCACGAAGCCGCCCGCAATGCCCGACGCAAAGGAAAAAGGCTGGCGGATGCGCGCGCCGAGAACCCGCACGGTGAGGTGCCCCTCGCCCGCCGCGCGCGCCAGATCAGCGGCATAAGAGACAGCGCGGCTGGTCCCCAATTCGGATGGAACGCAGGGGACGAAGATGCTCTTGAAGGGAAAATTCGTCATGTCACCGATCCTTGTTGATGCGTGCATTCACGCGGCAATCATCCGTGATTGTGCGCAGCACGGCCCTGTCTTGGCGGAACTTACAGGGATGAGGTTGGCATGCGACCGGCAAAAAACAAGAAGGCGCCGCTTGTGTGCGACGCCTTCTTGACCGGGATCAATCAAAGCGGATGAAATAAACGGGCAGCGCCCAATTCCTTGAGGCGCAACCGTTGAACCTCAATCCCTGAATTTCAATCTTTGGCGCGCTCGACGTAGGAACCGTCTTCGGTCTGCACGACGATGCGGGTGCCAGCCGAGACGTGCGGCGGCACGTTGGTGCGCACACCATTCGAAAGAATGGCCGGCTTGTAGGAGGACGACGCCGTCTGGCCCTTCGTCACCGGCTCCGTCTCAACGATTTCCAGCGTCACGCGCGCGGGCAACTGGATCGCGACGGCGTTGCCATCGAACATCGACAGGATGCACTGCATGCCTTCCTGCAGATACACCGCCTGATCGCCGAGAATATCCGGCGTCACCGTGACCTGATCGTATGAGGTCGGGTTCATGAACACGTAATTATCGCCATCCTGATAGAGGTAGGAATGGTCCACATCCTCGACGAAGGCCCGTTCCACCTGCTCGGTCGTGCGGTAGCGCTGGGAGGTCTTCACCCCGTCCGACAGGCGGCGCATGTCGATCTGCGTGGTCGGGGTGCCCTTGCCCGGAAAGAAGCTCTCCGCCGACAGCACCACGAACAGGTTGCCGTCGATTTCGAGGATGTTGCCCTTGCGGACCGAGCTAGCGATGATCCTTGCCACAGCGTGCATTCCCAATCAGTGAGGGCGCGCGAAGCGCGCCTGTAAGCCGCGCGCCTCCTGACATGATCCGCGCCCAAAGGAAAGTCCCGGCCCGATGGAGACAGACAAAAGCTGGTGGCGACCGGACCGGCATGCGGACAGGCG
The DNA here is from genome assembly GCA_051648665.1 of Beijerinckiaceae bacterium. Taxonomy (GTDB): domain Bacteria; phylum Pseudomonadota; class Alphaproteobacteria; order Rhizobiales; family Beijerinckiaceae; genus Terrirubrum. The sequence continues at coordinate 1,915 of JBOFFO010000151.1, forward strand.
TCCCTTGCTGATGGCCCGCAACCGGATGCAGGCGGCATTCCGGGGCTGGTTCGCGGCACGGGATTTCATCGAGGCCGACCCTTGCGCGCTTCAAATTTCGCCCGGCAACGAGACGCACCTGCACGCCTTCGCCGTCCCCGGCGCGGCTGGCGATACGCCGCTCTATCTCCACACGTCGCCTGAGTTCGCCTGCAAGAAGCTGCTGGCGGCCGGGGAACAGCGGCTCTTCACCTTTGCCCACGCCTTCCGCCGGGGCGAAACCAGCCCGCTGCACCACCCGGAATTCACGATGCTGGAATGGTACCGGGCGCATGCGACCTATGATGTGCTGATGGACGATTGCGCGGCGCTGCTGGCGCTGGCGGCGGAGACGGCTGGCACCCCGGCCCTGCTCTGGCGGAACCGCACATGTGACCCCTTTGCAGCGCCGGAGCGACTGACAGTGGCGGAGGCCTTCGCCCGCCATGCCGGCATCGATTTGATGGCCAGCATTGATGAGAGGGGCGCGACTGACCGGGACGCGCTGGCGGCGCAGGCGGCCGCCGCCGGTTTGCGCGTCGCGCCGGATGATGGCTGGGCGGACCTGTTCGCCGGCGTGCTCGTGGCGCAGATCGAACCGCATCTCGGCATCGGCCGGCCAACGATCCTGTGCGAATATCCGGTGAGTGAGGCGGCGCTGGCGCGGCCGAAGCCCGGCGACAGGCGCGTGGCCGAGCGCTTCGAGCTGTATGCCTGCGGCGTCGAACTCGCCAACGCCTTCGGCGAACTGACGGACGCCACCGAACAGCGCCGCCGCTTCGAGGCGGATATGGCGGCGAAGCAGCGGCTCTATGGCGAGCGCTACCCGATTGACGAGGATTTTCTCGCCGCTGTCGCGATGATGCCGCCCGCGAGCGGCATTGCGCTGGGGTTCGACCGGCTGGTGATGCTCGCCACAGGCGCAGCGCGCATCGAGGATGTGCTCTGGGCGCCGGTTGGCGGCGGCGGCGGGCCGGGCTAAAGCCCCCGGCATGACTGCCCGCCCTGCCCTCAAGACCGTTGCCGCGCTGGCTGAAGCGGGCCTGATTGCGCGCGCGGATGCGGCGGCGCTGGACGCGGTTGCGGCCCGTTATGCAGTTTCCATCACGCCCGCAGTGGCGGCGCTGGCGGCCGGCAGCGGCGCCGTGGCGCGGCAATATATTCCCGACGCGCGCGAACTCGCTTTTGACGCGCAGGAGAATGCCGACCCGATTGGCGACCATGCGCACACACCCGTGCCCGGCATCGTGCATCGCTATGCCGACCGCGTGCTTTTGAAAATCCTGCATGTCTGCCCGGTCTATTGCCGCTTCTGCTTCCGCCGCGAGATGGTGGGACCGGATGGCGATGGCGCACTCACCGGCGAAGCCTTGCAGCGCGCGCTCGACTACATCCGCGCGCATGACGAGATCTTCGAGGTGATCCTTACCGGCGGCGATCCGTTCATGCTCTCGGCGCGGCGCGCGAAAGCACTCATGCAGGCGCTCAACACCATCGCGCATGTGAAAGTGATCCGCTGGCACACGCGCGTGCCGGTCGCCAACCCTGAACGCGTGACGCCGGCTTTCGTCAACGCGCTGCGCGGTTCCACGAAGACCATTGTCGTTGCCATTCACGCCAACCATGCCGATGAATTTTCCAGTGATGCCTGTGTGGCCATCGCGCGGCTGGCGGATGCGGGCATTTCGCTGGTGAGCCAGAGTGTGCTGTTGCGCGGCGTCAATGATTCCGTTGCTGCGCTGCGCGATCTGATGCGCGTCTTCCTGTCCGCGCGGGTAAAACCCTATTATCTGCATCATCCCGACCTTGCGCCGGGCACCGCGCATTTCCGTCTTACGATTGATGAGGGGCTGGCATTGGTGGCGCAATTGCGCGGCGATATGTCCGGTCTGGCGCAACCGGTGTATGTGCTCGACCTGCCCGGTGGTTTTGGCAAAATCGTGCTGACCGACGCCAGCGTGACCCGCCGCGCCGATGGGCGTTACATGCTGCGGGATCGCAAAGGCCACACGCATCTTTATCCGCCGGATGCTGCGGCATGAGCGGCAAGCGCGTGATTGTTGCAGGCGCTGGGCCGGCCGGGCTGATGGCGGCGGATATTCTGTCTGCACGCGGCCACGCTGTCACGATTTATGATTCCATGCCCTCGCCGGCGCGAAAATTTCTGCTTGCGGGGCGCGGCGGCCTCAATCTGACGCACAGCGAAGCGCCGGATATTTTTCTGATACGCTATCCGCAGATGACGCCGCAGTTGCGCGCGGCCCTGCAAGTCTTCGACGCACAGGCCTTGCGCAGTTGGGCTGATGCCCTGGGCGAACCAACTTTTACCGGATCATCCGGCCGCGTCTTTCCGAAATCCTTCAAAGCATCCCCGCTTTTGCGCGCGTGGCTGCGGCGGCTGGCC
>JBOFFO010000152.1:0-9276 GCA_051648665.1 Beijerinckiaceae bacterium
AGATTCACCCGTGTCAGCAGCATTTGGCCGAGCATTTCGCCGGCCTTGGTGAGATGATGCAGGTAAGCCCTGCTATATTGGCTGGTGGCCGGGCAGGCCGATTGGGGATCGAGCGGGCGTGGGTCATCGGCATGGCGGGCATTGCGCAGATTGATCTTTCCGAATCGCGTGTATGCGGTGCCATGACGGCCCGCACGCGTCGGCATAACGCAATCGAACATATCGATGCCGCGCCGCACGGCCTCGACAATGTCGTCGGGCGTTCCGACGCCCATGAGGTAACGGGGCTTGTCCTGCGGCAGATGCGGCTCAACCGTGTCGATCATGCGCAGCATGACTTCCTGCGGTTCGCCGACCGCCAATCCGCCAATGGCGTAGCCCCGGAAATTCATTGCCGCCAGCGTCCTTGCGCTTTCCACCCTCAGCGCAGGATCGTCCCCACCCTGCACGATGGCGAACAAGGCCCGGCCATGCGGATGGCCGAAGGCTATCTGGCACCGTTCAGCCCAGCGCAGCGAGAGGCGCATGGCCTTGTCGATCTCTTTCGGTTTGGCCGGCAGGCGCACGCACTCGTCGAGCTGCATGACAATGTCGGAACCGAGCAAATTCTGGATCTCGATTGACCGTTCCGGACTCATGAAATGGGTCGAGCCATCCACATGCGACCGGAATTTCACCCCCTCTTCCGTGATTTTGCGCAGGGCGGAGAGGGACATGACCTGAAAGCCGCCCGAATCGGTCAGGATCGGGTGCGGCCAACGCATCATCCAGTGGAGGCCGCCGAGCCGGGCAACGCGTTCTGCCGTGGGGCGCAGCATCAGGTGATAGGTATTGCCAAGCAGAATGTCCGCGCCTGTCTCACGAACCTGCTCCGGATAAAGCCCCTTCACAGTGCCGGCGGTGCCTACGGGCATGAAGGCCGGCGTGCGCACGATCCCGCGCGGCATGACAATCTGGCCGGTGCGCGCAGCGCCGTCGCGGGCAGCAATGGAAAAATGGAAGCCGGGATCAGGAGTCGATGACATGGCGCGGCTGCGTGCCGTGAAGGCGCGCCGGCGTCAACCGATGCGCGCCTCAGATCGCGAGGGCAAAAGCCGACAATGCGGTGCCAATGCTGACCAGAACAGCGACGACGAGAAGGAATAAAGGCAGTTTGCCGGTGGATCTCGGGAGCAGCGTGAACATGGCCGAATCGTCAAAAGCTCAGATTGGGACATCATCCCCAATGCCGTGGCTGCGATTGGGCTGGAATATGGCGCGATTATGACGCAGCGTCACGCCTCGCAGGTCGCGGCTTGCGCCAAACTGCGGCCCACGTCAAAAGCCTCGCCATGCTGCATGTCAACGACCTCACCTACCGGATTGGCAAACGAACCCTGTTCGAGAAGGCCACGGTAGCGATACCGGAAAGCGCGAAAGTCGGCTTCGTGGCGCGCAACGGCGCTGGCAAGACCACCTTGTTCCGGATCGTTGCTGGTGAACTCGCGCCGGAGGATGGATCGACCACCATTCCGCGCAATCTGCGCGTTGGCCGCGTGGCGCAGGAAGCGCCGGGTGGGCCGGAACGGCTGATCGATGTGGTGCTCGCTGCGGACACGGAACGCACGGCGCTGATGCAAGCCCGAGAGACGGAAACCGATCCCCACCGCATTGCCGACATTGAATTGCGGCTGTCCGATATTGGCGCGCATGCGGCGGAAGCGCGCGCCGGCGCAATCCTGCACGGGCTGGGATTTGACGGCGATGCGCAGAAACGGCCCTGCTCGGATTTTTCCGGCGGATGGCGGATGCGCGTGGCGCTGGCGGCCATCCTGTTTTCCGAACCTGATCTGCTGATGCTCGACGAGCCGACCAACTATCTCGATCTGGAAGGCACGCTCTGGCTTTATGATTATCTCGAACGCTATCCGCGCACAGCCATCGTGATCAGCCACGACCGGGAATTGCTCGACAGCGCTGTCGATCACATCCTGCACCTCGATCAGGGCAAGCTTACGCTTTATCGCGGCAATTACACGTCGTTCGACAGGCAGCGGCGCGAAAAGCAGATGCTGCAATCAAAAGCGCGCGACAAGCAGGATGCCGAACGGAAAAAACTCATCGCCTTCGTGGACCGATTCCGCGCCAAGGCAACAAAGGCGCGTCAGGCGCAATCGCGCATGAAGCGGCTCGAAAAAATGGAGCCGATCGCGGCGCTGGTGGAAGAAAGCGTATTGCCATTCCACCTGCCCGCCCCGCAGCGCCCATTGTCGCCGCCGCTCGTCGCTTTTGAGAAAGCCGCCGCTGGCTATGGTGACAGGATTATTCTGAAAAACATCAACCTGTCGCTCTCGCCGGATGACCGGATCGCGCTGCTGGGGCCCAATGGCAACGGTAAATCAACCTTTGCAAAATTGCTCTCCGGGCGCCTTGAACCGTGCGACGGCGAAATGCGCCATTCCAAAAAACTCGACGTCGCGTTTTTCGCACAGCATCAGCTCGATGAACTTAATCCTGCCGGCACCCCATACAGCCATGTGACGGCACTGATGCCTGAGGCATTCGAAAGCGTGCGCCGCGCCCGCTGTGCACAAATGGGCTTTCCTGGTGCAAAGGCGGATACAACCGTGGCGAATTTGTCCGGGGGTGAAAAGGCCCGGCTGCAATTGGGTTTGGCGGCTTTCAAAGGCCCGCATCTGCTTGTGCTGGACGAACCCACAAACCATCTCGACATCGATAGCCGCGCTGCACTGGCCGAAGCCATCAACGAATATCCCGGCGCTGTCATTCTCGTCTCGCATGACCGCTATCTGATCGAAGCCACATGCGAGCGATTATGGCTGGTCGCCAACCAGACCATCAAGCCATTTGACGGCGACCTTGACGACTATCGCAAGCTCATTCTCGGTGGCGAACTGAATGGCGTGCGTGACGAAACGCGCGACGACAAAGGCAATGTCAAAGCGGATCAGCGCCGCGATGCGGCAGAAAAGCGGGTGGCGCTGGCGCCGTTGCGCAAGAGGATCGAGGCGATCGAAGCGCGCATGGAAAAATTCAATGGGTTGATTGCCCGCATCGATGAGGCACTCGCTCATCCGGACAGTTTCGCCAAACAGCCTGGCAAGGCTTCCGAACTGGCGAAGCAACGTGCCGAACTCGTGGATGCGCTTGCCCAGGCGGAAGACGAATGGCTGACGCTATCAGCGGAAATCGAGGCGGCCTGATTATCCTGCGCCGCCCACTGTGCGCGTCAATTTTCCGTTGGTGAAGAAATAGAGGCGTTTGCCTTCATCGGTCTGGTAGAGAAACTGCGTCTCGCGTGCCGCTGCGGATGAGCTGCCGATGAGAATGTCGTCTGGCTTGCCTTGCGAGAACACCACGTCGCATTCTGTCGACCCGGGTCCGATGGCAGCGCGAGTCACAGCCCCTGCACCGCTGGTGCAGTTTCCGTTTTCATCCACGGTTCCAATGATCGACGGCATTGAGGAGCGAGGTGCAGGTTGTGCCGGAATATCAATGCGGTTGTGCGTGACATTATCATTGACGAATGTCGTGCTTTCAATCGTGCAGCCCGTGAGAATGGTTGCAGCGCAAATCATGCTGATAATACGCGTCATGCCTTCTTCTCCCAACCGCCTGTGGCAGTCTGCTGCCAGTAGCTCGCCTCAAGACCGCCAGCCTTGATGGACTTCCATTGCGCCCGCGCCGCTTCCTTCACTTCAGAGTCAGCGTCGTCAAACATCAGCACAATGCGCTGGAATTGCGACGGGTCGTCCGGAAATTGCGCGCCATCAAGCAGGAAGCAGACATCGGCCTTGTTGGGGTTGATGGCTTTGGCGGTGATGACGATGGCTTCATCCGATACGTCAGTTTCTGCATCGGTTGCGTGCGGCAGGAACGCCTCATCACTGTAGGTCCACAGAATTTCGTCCAGCCACGCCACGCGCTCCTCAAGGCCAGTGCAAACCAGCGCAGTCCAGCCGCGATCGAGTGTTTTCTCCAGCAAGGCCGGCAGCGTGCGTTCCAGCGGGCGCGGGCCGAGATGATAAAACAAAATATCCGTCACGGTTGCGGCTCGCTCGCGGGGAAGACCACAACGCCTTCGCTGTCGATATCAACGCCCACATCGCCGCCGACATCGGCCAGCAATGGGGCGCGCACGCGCATGCGCGCACGCAGCCAGTCATCAAGGCCATGAACCGCCAGATCAACCCGCATCACTTCGCCGAGAAATTTCCGGTTCATAATGCGTCCGGGGATACAGACGCCCGCTGGCGCCAGCGTCAGCAATTCAGGCCGGATGCAAACGCTGACGGCAGTCCCGTCAGGCAGCGATGGCGCATCGAAAATTCCAACAGCACATGTCGCTTTTCCGCGTTCGACAATGCCTGGCACTTCATTGATGTCGCAGAAAAAACGCGCCGCGAAAAGCGATTGCGGTTTGGTGTACAGCGTGTGGGCATCGCCAGTCTGCACAACGCGGCCCTTGTTCATGAGCGCAATCCGGTCCGCAACGCTCATCGCTTCTTCCGGATCGTGGGTCACGATGATCGCTGTGGTGCCCATCTCACGCAGCAGCGCCATGGTTTCCTCGCGCACGGAATCGCGCATGCGCCGGTCAAGATTAGAAAATGGCTCGTCCATCAGCAATACGCTGGGGCGCGGCGCGATGGCGCGCGCCAAGGCAACCCGTTGCTGTTCGCCGCCAGACAGCCGTTGTGGATATTCGCCGGCGAGATGATCAAGGCCGACACGCTGGAGCGCACGCATCGCCATCTGGTCGCGCTCGTCGCTTGCGAAGCTGCGCAATCCAAACCGCACATTGTCGCGGACAGTCATATGCGGAAACAGGGCGTAATCCTGAAAGACGAAGCCGATGTGCCGTGCTTCCGGCGCGACAAACCGTTCAGCGCCGGCAATTTCCGACCCGTCCATTGTCAGCCGCCCGCCGGTCGGATTTTCGACGCCGGCAATGACGCGCAGAAGCGTTGTTTTCCCGCAGCCGGAGGGGCCGACAAGCGCCATGACCTCGCCTGCGGCGATTGACAGGTTCACACCATCGAGGATGCGCACGCCATCAATGCTCAGGGCAATGTTCTCACAGGCCAGCGCGCGCGGAATGGCCATACCGGCGGTGCCCCGCCGGCCCCAGCGGGACTGGACTTCTGTTGCTGATGGGGTGGGGTCAACCAAGGGCGCGACGTTCCGGCGGGGTCAGGGCGACGCCTCGCCGGACTGTGTCAGGCCGTTACAGACCCGTCCGGCGGCGCATCGTCATCGCCCGATAGCGGTTCTTCCGGCGCATTGTCCACCGGCGAGAGCAATGTCTCGTCTTCCAGCGGATCCTCGTCGTCGCGCAGGCTGGGATCGTCGCTCGGCTGCGGCACGTTGAAACCGGAAGGCAACGAGCCTTCAAAGAAGCCCGCGCCCTTCAATTCCTGAAGGCCGGGGAGATCAGTGATTTCAGCGAGACCGAAATGTTCAAGGAAAGCTGTCGTCGTGCCGTAGGTCACCGGACGGCCCGGAGCCTTGCGGCGGCCACGAATGCGCGCCCAGCCGGTCTCCAGCAGCACGTCGAGTGTGCCCTTTGAAGTTGCAACCCCACGGATCGCTTCGATTTCGGCCCGTGTGACCGGCTGGTGATAGGCAAGGATCGCGAGGGTTTCGAGCGCAGCGCGTGACAGCTTGCGTGGTTCGGTCTGTTCGCGCACCAGCAGCCCAGCGAGATCGTTGGCTGTGCGGAACGCCCACTTCCCAGCCACACGCACCAGATTGACGCCGCGCGACGCATATTGGTCAGCCAACCCTTGCAGAACCTCAGCGAGTGCGACGCCTTCGGGGAGCCGCTGCGCCAACTCATCCTCGCCCAGCGGATCGCGCGACGCGAACAGCAGCGCTTCGACCACCCGCATCGCCTCTTCGAATGCGGCTGGCGCCGCCGTGGACAGAACACGCTGGGTACTCACGCGGGATTCTCCTGAACAAGCTGCAAATGGGACTGTTTGGGACGGCCCCGGATCATCAAGGGCGCAAAGGCTTCGTCCTGCCGCAAATCGAGCAGCCCTTCGCGCACCATTTCCAGCGTGGCAGCGAAGGCGGAGGCTTTCACAGTCACGGTCATGGCCGGTTCGACGGCATATTTGAGCAGGTAAGAATCGAGAGGTGTCCAATCAAGCGCGCGGCCAATCAGCCGTTCCAACGCCTCGCGGGCATCCACCAGCGACCAGACAAAGCGCTTCTTGAACTGCACCTTGGTCATGGTCGTTTTCTGGCGCTGCCGTGCATAGGCGGACAGCAGATCATACATCGTCGCCTGCCATTCCGGATTCTTCTGCACGACCACGCTTTCGGGCATGCCACGGGCAAAGAAGTGCATGCCAAGCTGGTCCCGCTCCGCCAGCTTCTTCGCCGCTTCACGCATTGCTTCCAGCCGCCGCAGGCGCTGGGCGAGGTCAGAGGCCAGTTCAGCCGCGCTCGGCTCGTCGCCTTTCGGCTTTTCCGGCAGGAGCAGGCGCGATTTCAGGTAGGCCAGCCACGCCGCCATGACGAGATAATCGGCCGCCAGCTCAAGGCGCATCTTACGCGCCTGCTCGACATATTCGAGATACTGTTCGGCGAGCGCGAGAATGGAAATGCGCGCAATATCGACCTTCTGCCGACGCGCAAGGTCCAGCAACAGGTCGAGCGGTCCCTCAAAACCATCGACATCGACGACCAGCGCGGGCTCGCCAGAGCCGCGGTCGCTTTCGAACATATCGGGGTCGATAAACTCCGTCGCCATTTGCCGAATCGGTTCCTTTCGATCCGGCGATTCGTGCGCCGGTCAGAGCAATGCCGCAAGCGCTGCATCGAGTTTTGCACGGGCTTCTGCGGCATCAAGCGGTTCAGGCCGGTGGCTGATTCGCGCCAGCGCCGCCTCGGCCCGGCGTGCAGCCTTGCCACTCAGTTTGGGCGTTTCCTTGGCGATGGCCTTCATTTCCACCATGTCGCCATTGCAGTGGAGCACGATGTCGCATCCAGCCTTCAGCGAGGCCTTGGTGCGCTGGCCAAACGTGCCGGACAGGGCCTTCATCGACAGATCATCGCTCATCAGCAAGCCGCCGAAGCCGATATGGCTGCGGATCACGTCACGGATCATGCGTTTGGATGTCGTCGCCGGCGCATTGGCGTCAATGGCGGCGTAAACCACATGGGCTGTCATCGCGAGGGGCATATCGGCGAGATGACGGAAGGGCACGAAATCCTGCGCCTCCAGCAAGCTGCGCTCGGTCTGCACGACCGGCAGATGTTCGTGGCTGTCGGCCCCTGCCCGTCCATGACCAGGAATATGCTTGATAACGGGCAACACGCCGCCGGCCAACAACCCTTCCGCAGCGGCGCGACCAAGAATGGCGACTGTCGCGGGATCAAGACCGTAGGCGCGGTCGCCAATGATGTCATGGGCGCCAGGTACGGGCACATCCAGCACAGGTACACAGTCGCAGGTAATACCGAGCGCGCGCAAATCATGGGCAATCAGGCGCGCGCCGAGCCGGGTCAGTTCGCGCCCCGCCAACGCATTGGCGGCATAAAGTGCCCCGTAGGATTTTCCCGGCGGGTATTTCTTCCAGTGCGGCGGCCCCAGACGCTGGACGCGGCCGCCTTCCTGATCGATCAGCACCGGCGCATCGGTCCGGCCCACGCAGTCACGCAGTGCATTCACCAGCGACCGGACCTGATCTGGGCTGTCGATATTGCGGCGGAACAGAATAAAGCCCCACGGATCAAGGTCGCGGAAAAAGGCTTTTTCCTGTTTGGTCAGCGCCAGGCCTGAGCAGCCCATGATTGCGGAATGGATGGCCATGAAACGAAACCTGCTGGCTGGACCATGAAAAAGGCGACAGCTCAGCGCTGTCGCCTCGCGTTGGAAAACAACCGAATGATCAATTCGGCTGAATGATGCAGGCCTGCCCCTTGCCCTTCAACGATGAGCAAAGGGAATTCGCTTCCTCGCGCGACATGCTGCCGAAGCGGACGCGGTAACGCATCTGGCCATTCACTTCCCGCTGCTGGATGCTGGTGCCGAACGATCCGAGTTCCGAGAAACGGCCCTTGAAGCGGTTTGCAGCCGAGCGTGCTTCCGCATCGGTGCCTTCGGAGGCCAGCTGAACGACAAAGCTGCCGCTGCTACGGGTTGCGGGCTGGGCATCAGACACAGCGGCGGATTGCGCTGACGCTACCTGCGACAAACGCTGGTTCCGTTTCGGCGCGCCGGTCGGCACAATCGAGATCGGAGCGTTCGGGTTGGCCGTGCCGGTCGCTTCCGGCTCCTCCTGAGCGGGAGTCGGTGTCCGGCGGGCTGGCTCCGTCCGGCGCGCTTCGGCGGTTACTGGCGGCTTCGGCTTGGGTTTTGCCGCCTGCGTGGCTGCGGGTGTGGCGGTAGCCGGCGGCGTGGCGACCGCATTCTCCACAGGCTTTGGCGCAGGCGCGGCGGCCACAGGGGCCGGCGCCGACTGGACCGGAGCCGGGACGGCTGCGACGGGGGCAGCGGCGGCTGGGGCTGGCGTCTCCGGCCGGATCACGACCGTCTTGACCTTGCGCGGTTCAACCGCATTGGCCGGGCTGGTCGTGCCTGTCGTGGTTGGCGCAGCAATCGGGGATGACAGCACGACGCGTGGCGCCCCCGCCACCGCTGTCGCAGCATTGCCATTGGCTGCCGTTTCACGACGCACCGCCTCCTTCAAATCAAGCGGCGGCTCTTCACTGGCCACGACTTTCGCGGCCGCGGCTGGCGGTTTGCCTTGCGTGCGTTCCAGAATTTGACGGTTCTGGTCCGGAATGTCGGCGCCACCAGGATTCGCTGGCGCGATTTTGGTTGGTCCCTCAGCCGCACGGATGATCGGCGCCTGCCCGTTGGCCTGAACACCGCCGCCACCTCTGAAACTGAGCGCCCCGCCAACGCCCAAAGCGGCGACGCCAGCGACAGCGGCCGCGAGCATGACCGATTTGCGGCGGCTGCGTGTTTCACCGACAGGCGGCACGCTGTGCGGATAGGCCTGCGGTGGAACTGTTTCTTCCTCCGCATAGGGCGCATAGGCCTGCTCCTGCGGATAGCCGCCAGCGTTGTTCGCTGGCAGTGCCGCGTGAGACTCGCGCATCATCGCGGCGAGTTCCTGCTCCATGTCTGCCGGAGCCGGGGTGGCCTGTGCGGAAGCAGTGTAAGACTGGAATTGCGGCTCCTGCCGCTCGACAATGCGGTCGAAGGATCGCATCACCTCAGCAAATTCATCGGGATGCACCGGCATTTCAGCGGCTGGC
>JBOFFO010000153.1:0-8139 GCA_051648665.1 Beijerinckiaceae bacterium
ATCAACAAGAGCGCACATCAGGCCGGGGCGCGGCTGAAATTCGCCCGGATCGCCTATGGCGCATCGGGCTCGGCGGGCGCGTCTCTGGATATGGGCGATGCCGAACAGGCCGCGCGCGATTTCATTGGCGACGAGAAACTGAAGCTGACATGGGCATCACCGCGCGTGCTGCTGCCCAAGAACAAGATCAAGCTGCTGCTCAATCTTCTGGTGATCGCCACCCATGCGGTGCCGCGCGGCGGCACCGTTGATGTGAAGGCGGAGGTGGAGGGTGAAACCTGCCATTTCACGATCCGCGCCCAGGGCAGCCATGCCCGCATTCCGCCGCATGCGATGGAACTGATTGCAGGCGAGCACGAGAGCGGCGCGCTCGATGCGCATGGGGTGCAGGCCTACTACACCGGCCTGATTGCGCGGGCGGCGGCGATGTCGGTGGCGATGGCGATTGAGGGCGATGCCGTGACGATTACCGCGCAGCCGGCCGCAGCCTAAAATCTGCGCACGCCCGCCCTCGCGGTACCCGCTCCGCGCGGCCTTGCGTTCAGCAATCCTCAACCATTCCGGCGCATTCTCGGACCGCCGCAGCCGGATTTTTGTGCCTGTGCCGGATCAGCCTGATCCGGGTCCGTCGCGGCTGGCGTTGCGTGTGGTCCGGGTTGCGTGATGGACGATCTGTTGCGTGAGTTTCTGGTGGAGACCGGCGAGAATCTCGTCACGGTCGACACACAGCTTGTCACGCTCGAACATGAGCCGGACAATCAGGATATTGTGCGCGCCATTTTCCGGCTCGTGCACACCATCAAGGGCACCTGCGGATTTTTCGGCCTGCCACGGCTTGAAGCGGTCGCCCATGCGGCCGAAACGCTGATGGGCAATTTTCGCGATGGCGCGCCGGTAACGCGCGACGCTGTGTCGCTGATTCTGACCAGCATCGACCGGATCAAATCCATTCTCGGCGGCATTGAAGCCACAGGCGCTGAGCCGCCGGGGGATGATGCGGCGCTGATTGCGGCGCTGGAAGCGCGCGCGCGCGGCGAAAAAAAGCCGGATGCGCACGATCCCGTGGCGGCCATCCCTGACAGGCCTGTCATCGCAGCGACGGGTGATGGTGCTGCAACCGATATGGCGGCCGTGACCGAACAGGCCACGCTGCGCGTCCATGTCGAGACCATCGAGCAATTGATGACCATGGTTTCGGAGCTGGTGCTGACGCGCAACCAGCTTTTTGAACTGGCGCGGCAAAATCAGAACCATACATTCGGCGCATCGTTGCAGCGGCTCAACCATGTCACCGGCGCGTTGCAGGACTGCGTCATGAAAACGCGGCTGCAACCGGTGTCGCAGGCCTGCCAGAAATTGCCGCGCCTGGTGCGCGATCTGTCGGTCGAACTGGGCAAGGATATTGCGCTCGTCATCACCGGCGCGGAAACCGAACTCGACCGGCAGGTGCTCGACCTGATCAAGGATCCGTTGACGCATCTGGTGCGCAACGCGGCGGATCATGGGATTGAACAGCCGGCGGTGCGATTGGCGGCAGGCAAGCCGGCGCGGGGCGTGATCCAGATTGCCGCCCGTCATTCCGGCAGCGCGCTGGTGATTGATATTCGCGATGACGGGCGCGGCCTTGACCTGCCGCGCATTCGCGCCAAGGCGATGGAACGCCGCCTCGCCAGTGAGGCCGAACTGGAGCGCATGAGCGATGCGCGCGTGGCGCGGCTGATTTTCCATCCCGGATTTTCTACCGCTGAGACGGTGTCCGCCATTTCCGGGCGCGGCGTCGGCATGGATGTGGTGGCCGCCAATGTCGAACGCGCGGGCGGGCGCGTCGATGTGCAGACGCGCGCCGGTCACGGCACACATTTCACGATCACGCTGCCGCTGACGCTTGCGATTGCGCCCGCATTGCTGGTGCGCGTTGGCGCGCACCGCTTCGCCCTGCCGCAATCGGCGATTGCTGAACTGGTGCGGATCGGGCCGGGTTCGGATGCGGTGGTAGAACCGCTGGTTCGTGGGGCAATGCTGCGTTTGCGCGGGTCGCTTTATCCTCTCGTTTCGCTCGCGGCCTTGCTGGGGCTTGAAGAGACGGCGCCGTCTGACGGCGACAGCTATGGGGCGCTTCTTTCGATTGGCGGGCGGCAATTCGCTGTGCAGATCGATGCGGTGCTGCAAACCGAGGAAATTGTGGTCAAACCAATTTCCGCGACATTGCGCCATCTCGCGCTCTATTCGGGCTGCACCATTCTCGGCGATGGCGCGGTGGTGCTGATCCTTGAACCGAACGGGCTGGCGCGGCTGGTGCTGGGTGAAGCAGCGGATGTTGCGCTGGACATGCCGCCAGTTGAGGAGGCCGCGTCTGCATCGTCCGCAGCGTCGGCGCTGCTGATTGTGCGCACGGAGGGGCAAAGACAGGCGCTGTCGCTGGGTGCGATCACGCGGCTGGAGCATATCGCACTGAACCGGCTGGAATGGTCCGGCGCGCAGGCCGTGCTGCATTATCAGGGCCGGCTCATGCCGGTGGCGCGGCTTGCGGGCGCGCTGACGCGCGACATGGCGGGTGATGCGGTGTGCATCGTGCTGCATCATCAGGGCAAGAGCTTCGGGTTGTTGTGCGACGCGGTGCTCGATGTGACCGAGAGCGCCATCGACCTGTCCTTTGATCCGTCGGTCGATGGCATGCTCGGCACGGCTATCGTGCAGGGCGTTGCGACCGATATTGTCGATGGGTTGTATTATTTCGTCCGCTTTTTCCCGGACATGATTGCGGCTGTGCCGCGCGATGGCGCGATGCGTCCGCTGCTGCTCATCGAGCGGGACAGTTTTTTCCGCGACATGCTGACGCCGGTGCTGCGCGCGGCGGGTTATGCGGTGATTGCGATGGATGATCCGGCGCAGGCTGTGGCGCACGCGGCCTCCTGCGCCGCGATGATTATTGATTGCGATGCGGCGGCGCAGAGTGAGGCGATGCATGCGCTGTGTGCCGCCGGGCGTGGGGCGCCCCTGATTGGCCTTTCCTCGGCTCTTGATGATGGGACGCGCGACCGCCTGCGCGGGCGCGGGGTCACTGCGCTTGTGTCGAAATTCGACCGGCGCGGCCTCGTGGCGATGCTGCGGCAAGCGATACCGCCCGCGCCAGCGGTGCAGGAGGCGGCATGACCCCGGTGAATGACAACAGCGGATTGATTGCGGGTCCGGCGGACCATCCCTGCCTGCTCGTGCCATGCGCGGGGATGATTTTTGCGCTGCCGATTGCGCAGGTTGAAGATGTGTTCAACGCGCCGCCGATCACGCCGGTGCCGCTTGCGCCTGTTCATGTCATCGGCCTGCTGAATCTGCGCGGCAAGATCGTCACGGCCATTTGCCTCGCCGGACGGCTGGGATTGCAGGATGATGCGCCTCGCAAGGGTCCGCCGCTGATTATCGGCGTTGCGCACGGCCAAGAATCCTTCGGCCTTGCGGTGAATGCCGTTGGCGAGGTTGTGCCACTCCCGGTCGCGCAGCGCGAACCGGTGCCACCGCATGTCGCGGCGGGCTGGACTGCCTGCGCCACTGCTCTGCACCAAACCGATGCCGGTCTGATTATTGAGCTTGATCTTGCAAGACTTCTCACTCTCGACAGCGGCGCGGCCGCTGCCTGACACCCATCGCAAAGGACTACGCCCATGAAACAATGTCTCGTTGTCGATGACTCCTCCGTCATCCGCAAGGTTGCCCGCCGCATTCTGGAGGGCATGAATTTCGTCATCGTCGAGGCGGAAGATGGCCGGCAGGCGCTCGACATCTGCCGCATCACTATGCCGGACGCGATTCTGCTCGACTGGAACATGCCGGAGATGGACGGCTTCCAGTTTCTCAAGGCGGTGCGCGCCACGGCGGAAGGCCGCAAACCGAAAATCGTGTTCTGCACAACGGAAAATGATGTCGCCGCCATCGCCAAGGCGATGCATGCGGGTGCGGACGAATACATTATGAAGCCGTTCGACAAGGACATCATGGTGTCGAAATTCCGCGAAGTCGGGTTCGCCGCCTGATCACGCCTGCGCTGAAAGCGTTGCTGTGAGTCCGTCCAAGGCATCATCAGGCGCGGTCGCGTGTGCGCCGCGCATCCGTGTGGCCATTGTCGATGATTCGGCGGTGGTGCGCGGATTTTTCGCGCGCTGGCTCGGTGAGTGCGGCGATCTGGAGATTGTCGCGCAGGGCGCTGATGGTCTTGAAGCGATTGCGCTCGCGGCGGAGACGCAACCCGATGTGCTGGTGCTCGACATCGAAATGCCGAAGCTCGACGGGCTTCAGGCGCTTGATGGCATTCTGAAAGCCGCGCCGCAGTGCCGCGTGCTGATTTCCTCACGGCTGACATTGCCGGGCGCACGTCTTGGCCTGCGCTGTCTGGAAGCGGGCGCGCGTGATGTGCTGGGCAAGCCCGGGTTTGATAAAAATCTCGGTGCGCTGGCGCATTTCCGGCATGAGCTGATCGCGAAGATTCGCGCACTGCGTCCGGAACCGGCGGCGGGACAGGCCGGGCCGCGTGGCGCGGTCAAGGCCAGCACCGTGGGCGTGCAGCATGCGGCGCAAGCGGTCGCGCGGTTGCGCCGCGTTGCCCGGCGCAGCCTGATGCCGCGCGTGCTGATGGTCGGCGCGTCCACCGGCGGGCCGCAGGCTGTCAACGCGCTGCTGAAGGGCTTGCAGCCGCTTGTCGCGCACATCCCTGTTGTGATCGTGCAGCATATGCCGGCGCTGTTCACCTCTGTGTTTGCCGAACATCTGGTGCGGCTGACCGGGCTGGCCTGCCATGAGGCGCAGGATGGCGACGTGCTGCGGCCAGGCTTTGTCTATGTCGCGCCGGGCGGTCACCACACCCTTCTTGTGCGCGAGGGCGAGCACACGGTGCTGCGTGTGAACAGCGATCCGCCCGTGCGGTTCGCGCGGCCGAGCATTGACTGGTTGATCGAAAGCGGCGCGGCAGCCTTGGGTGCGCGGGCCTGGTGCGTGCTGTTGACCGGCATGGGGCAGGACGGGCTGATCGGCGCGCGCGCTGTCGCGGCGGCAGGCGGAAAAATCTTTGCGCAGGATGAAGCGTCGTCCGTGGTGTGGGGCATGCCCGGCGCTGTGACGCGTGCAGGGCTGGCGGACGAGACCGGCGATCCGGCGGCGCTGGCGGAAAAAATCATTGCGTTCACGGGAGACTGCCTCCCATGATGTCCTATGATTTCGATTTTTTCCGTGATTTTCTGAGGGCGCGCTCCGGCCTCTCGCTGACGGTCGAGAAAAAATATTTGTTGGAATCGCGCCTCATCAAGGTCATGCAGGCGCGCGCCATCGCCAATCTGTCGCAACTGGCCTCGCAGCTGCGCAATGGCTGGGATGCCGGTCTGGAACGCGATGTGGTCGAGGCGATGACCACGAATGAGACCCTGTTCTTCCGAGACAAGTCGCCGTTCGAGGCGCTGGAGCGCATGGTGCTGCCGCGGCTGATGCAAAGCCGTGCGGCAACGCGACGCCTGTCGATCTGGTGTGCGGCCTGCGCCTGCGGGCAGGAGCCTTATTCTTTGGCCATGATGCTGGAAGACAACCGCGAGATGTTCGCGGGCTGGACCATTTCCATCCTTGCCACCGACCTGTCCTCGGCGATGATCGAGAAGGCGAAGGCCGGTGTTTACAGCCAGTTCGAGGTGCAGCGCGGCCTGCCGGTGCGCCATCTGCTGAAATATTTCACGCAGGAGAAAAGCGGCTGGGCGCTGAACGCGGCCATCCGTAACCGGGTGCAATTCCGCACGCTCAACCTGATGCAGGATTTTTCTGGCATCGGCCAATTTGACGTCATCCTCTGCCGCAATGTGCTGATCTATTTCGATCTGGAAACACGGCGCGATGTGCTGGGCCGGCTCAAGCGGCAACTGGCCAGCGACGGCCGCCTTGTGCTCGGCGCGCCGGAGACGGTGATTGGCGTGACGCGCGATTTTGCGCCTGACCCGGATGCGCACGGACTGTATACGCCGGTGCACGATCCGGTTCCGGGCGTGCGGCTCCGGGCGTAGGGCTGCGCGGACAATAAAAAAGCCCCGCATGGCGGGGCTTTTTTCATTCCGCTGGGCCGCTGTTACGCGGTCAGGCGCTCATCGGCATCGGTCGGCTCGCGCAGCACATAGCCGCGGCCCCACACCGTCTCGATGTAATTCTTGCCGTCCGACGCATTGGCGAGCTTCTTGCGCAGCTTGCAGATAAACACGTCGATGATCTTCAGTTCCGGCTCGTCCATCCCGCCATAGAGATGGTTGAGGAACATTTCCTTCGTCAGCGTCGTGCCCTTACGCAGCGAGAGCAGCTCCAGCATCTGATATTCCTTGCCGGTCAGATGCACGCGCTGGCCGGACACTTCCACCGTCTTCTGGTCAAGATTGACGATGAGATCGCCGGTGGCGATGACCGACTGGGCATGGCCCTTGGAGCGGCGGACGATGGCCTGGATGCGGGCAATCATCTCGTCCTTGTGGAACGGCTTGGTGAGATAATCATCGGCGCCGAAGCCGAGACCCTTCACCTTGTCCTCGATGCCGGCGAGGCCGGACAGAATGAGGATCGGCGTTTTCACTTTCGCGACGCGCAGGGAGCGCAGAACCTCATACCCGGACATGTCCGGCAGGTTCAGGTCGAGAAGAATGATGTCGTAATCGTAGAGCTTGCCGAGATCGACGCCCTCTTCCCCGAGATCCGTCGTATAGACGTTGAAGTTCTCGGATTTGAGCATCAATTCGATGCTTTGCGCCGTCGCGCTGTCGTCTTCAATAAGAAGGACACGCATGTATCGTCCCCAAACCTGGCCTAGCCTGCCAAAATGCCCAACGCACCGAACTGGCGCGCGGAGACTTCAGCCGACGGACGCCTCTGATTTCCCGATTCGCGACGCTATGCCATGATGGTTAACAAAGAGTGATTCACGCCGGCAAGCGGCTTGATGCCCCTTGACGCAGAGAATGCGAAAATTTTTTCGCAGCGTGAGTCTCAATCGTGCCATCTGACCTGAGCCTTCGCGGTTACGGTCATGAAAGTCTTGCGAAGCCGGCCCGAGGTTCTGCGAACATCTGAACGGCGTCGTAAGGAGTGTTAATCGAAGACGTAAACAAAAGGTTTACCCGGTGGTCATCCCGTCAATGGAAATGAAACGAAAGCGCGACGGGCTGATCGCCGAGGCAGGCGATATCGCCGCGCACACCGTTTATGGCCGGGTTTCCACCGTGCGCGGGCTGCTGATCGAAATTGCCGGGCCGGTGCACGCCATGCAGGTCGGCGGGCGGCTGGGCATCGAGGTGGCGGGCGGTTCGGGCGGGCAGACGCGCGAGGTGGCCTGCGAGATCATCGGTTTTGCCGGGGACAAGGCGCTGGCCATGCCGTTCGGCACGCTGGAGGGGGTGCGGCGCGGCTGCCGCGCCTTCATCCGCGCCACCCATCCGGGCGTGCGCCCGTCGCAGGGGTGGCTGGGGCGCGTCATCAACGGGCTGGGCGAGCCGATTGACGGGCTGGGGCCATTGCCGCCCGGCGCAGGCCTCTATCCCTTCCGGGCCGATCCGCCGCCGGCGCACGCCCGCGCCCGCGTCGGCGCGCCGCTCGATTGCGGGGTGCGCGCCATCGACGCCTTTCTGACCTGCTGCCGGGGCCAGCGCATGGGCATTTTCGCCGGCTCCGGCGTCGGCAAATCGGTGCTGCTCTCCATGCTCGCCCGCAATGCGCGCACCGATGTGGCGGTCATCGGCCTGATCGGCGAGCGGGGCCGGGAGGTGCAGGAGTTCCTCACCGAGGATCTCGGGCCGGAGGGGCTGGCGCGCTCCGTCGTCATCGTCGCCACGTCGGATGAGGCGGCGCTGGTGCGCAGGCAGGCGGCCTATCTCACGCTGGCGGTCGCCGAGTTCTTCCGCGACACCGGCGCGGATGTGCGGTGCATGATGGAGTCCGTCACGCGCTTTGCCATGGCGCAGCGCGATGTCGGCCTCGCCTCGGGCGAGCCGCCGGCGCAGAAGGGCTATACGCCCACCGTATTCTCCGAACTGCCGCGCCTGCTCGAACGGGCCGGGCCGGGGCCGGCGGGCGCGGGCGCGATCACCGGACTGTTCACCGTGCTTGTGGATGGCGACGATCACAACGAGCCGA
>JBOFFO010000154.1:0-4594 GCA_051648665.1 Beijerinckiaceae bacterium
GGCTCGTCGAACAGCAGCACCTGCGGTTCCAGCACGAGCGCGCGCGCCACCGCGACACGCTGCTGCTGTCCGCCCGACAATTCCGATGGCATGCGCTTGTCGTAGCCCTTCAACCCAACCAGTTCGAGCTTCTCATGGGCCATCTGGTGCGCCTGCGCTTTCGGCACGCCGCTGACAACCGGGCCGTAGGCCACATTGTCGAGCACGCTCATATGCGGAAACAGCGCGTAGGATTGAAACACCATGCTGACATCCCGGTCCGATGCCGAGAGGTTTGTCACATCGCGCCCGCCAATGGTGATGGTGCCGGACGACGCCATTTCAAGGCCGGCAATCAGCCGCAGCGTCGTCGTCTTGCCGCAGCCGGAGGGGCCGAGCAGCGTCACCAGCGTGCTCGGTTCAATGGTGAACGACACATCATTCACGGCTTTGACATTGCCGTACATCTTCGTGACGTTGCGAAATTCGACAGAGGCGGGACCGTTGCGGCTCATGGGGGACTGACCTGAATTTTAAGCGCCGCCAACGACGACAGCATTGTTGTTGCGGCGGCCAAGCTTGCGCTCGCCCACCATGACCTGAATGAGCGCCACTGCAAAAATCATGACGACGATCAGCGCTGATGAATAGGCAATGGCCAGGCCAAATTCACCCGCTTCCACGCGCCCCACGATGTAGGTCGTGGCCAGATTATATTCTGCGGAGACAAGAAAAATCACCGCGCTCACCGCCGTCATCGCGCGCACGAAAGAATAAACCAGCGAGGCGACGATGGCGGGGCGCAGGAGCGGCAACACCACCTTGCGCATGGTGGTGAAGGAGCGCGCCCCCAACGTCAGCGACGCCTCATCCAGTGACTTGTCGATCTGCGACAGCCCCGCAATGCCGGAGCGCACGCCGACCGGCATGTTGCGGAACACGAAGCAGATGATCAGGATCAGCCCGGTGCCGGTCAGTTCCACCGGCGGAATGTTGAAGGCGAGAATATAGCTGACGCCGACCACAGTGCCGGGAATGGCGAAGGAGAGCATGGTGCCAAACTCAAACAGCTTCTGTCCCGCGAAGCGGTTACGCGTCAGAAGCCATGCCGTGAGAATGCCGATCATCGCGGTGAGCGGCGCGGAATAGGCGGCAACCTTCAGTGTCGTGATGAACGAATCCCAGGCCGAGCCGGAGAAGAACAATCCGCGCTCCGTATTTTCGATGCGGAACGCCGTGATGAAATGCTCCAGCGTCGGCGTGTGATCGCGCCCCATGGATTTCACGAACGCGCCGACAACGATGATGCCGTAAATCACGGCCGTCAGGATCGCCCACGGAATCGCCGTGGCGTAGGACGCAATGGCGACGCCGCGCGGCAGCGGTTGCGGCAGGCCCGTGTCGCCCTTGCCGGTGACGGTGGTGTAACTCTTGTTGCCGAGCCAGCTCTGCTGCACCCAGAAGGCCGCAAGCGTAAAAAACAGCAAAATAATCGCCAGCACGGCGGCCTTGCCCGGATCGACCGATGCGCCGACGACGGCGAAAAAGATTTTCGTCGAGAGCACCTCGAAATTGCCGCCGAGCACCAGCGGGTTGCCGAAATCCGCCATGCTCTCGACAAAGCCGAGCAGGAAGGCGTTGGCGATGCCGGGCCGCATCAGCGGCCATGTCACAGTGCGGAAGGTCGTCCAGCGCGTGGCGCGCAAAGTCTGCGTCGCTTCTTCCAGCGCCGGCGAAATGCCCTGCACCACGCCGATCAGCACGAGAAACGCAATCGGCGTGAAGGCCAGCAGTTGCGCGATCAGCACGCCCGGCAACCCGTAAATCCAGCGCGAGCGCGGAATATCGAACCAGTCATTCAAAAGCCCGCTGACCACGCCGGAGCGGCCAAACATCAGGATCAGCGCCAGCCCGATGACGAAGGGCGGCGTAATAATGGGCAGCACTGTGAGAATGCGCAGGAGGCCCTTGGCCTTGAATTGCGTGCGCGTTGCGATCAGCGCAAAGGCGAGACCCAGCGCCGTCGTCAGCACACCGACCAGCACCGCCAGGAAGACTGTATTCCACGCCACGCCGCAGCGCACGCCGCCGGTCAGGCAATCCAGCCCCCAGATCGAACGGTCGAAGAATTTTGCGATGAATTCTGACGGTGAGAATTTCCCGGCATTGTCGAGAAATGCGCTCTCCAGCACGGTCAGTACCGGGTAGAACACGAACACGGCGATCAGCGCGATCACCGAACCAATGCCCGTGACAATAAAGACATCGCCGCGCGCATAACCGCGATAAGCCAGCCCGTGGCAGAGCATGCCCAGAAATCCGCCCGCCAGCATAAATGCGCCAAAGCCCATGCCCGCCTGCTTCGGCCCCGGCGCGCCAAACAGCGCGGCCAGCCAGTCATAACCCCAGCCATTGTGGCGAATGGCGAACCCCTGCGCGATCATCAGGACAAGGCCAATCAGGCCCGCCCAATAAAGCATGTTGCCCAGCTTGGGGTCGTCGCGGTGGGTGTTCAGCACGGCGAAGGCGAGCAGGAAAGGCAGCGCCATCGGCAGCAGCCACCACGCGCCGGAAAGGCCCAGCGTCAGCGCGCTTCCCGCAGCGCCGAAGGGGTAGCCGCTGAGCCAGCGCCAGTCAGTCAGGCTCATGCCCTCGATCTTGTACCAGGGCAGCAGAACAAATGCCGCCGCTGCAGCAAAAATCAGCCAGCGCGTTGAACGGTTCATCGTAGCAGTAGAAAAGCTGGCCGCTTGCATCCATTCAATCCTATTTCACCAGCGTGCGGACGTTGGCTTCGAAGCGTTGCAGCAAACTGGTGCGCATGGCGCGCGCGCCATATTTTCCGCTATCCACAGCGATCAGAGCCACACCGGAAAAATCCGGCGCGCCTTCCGCCTTGTCCGCATCGGCACGCACGGGCGTTGCCGGAATGGCAAGGGCAGCATTCAATGATTGCGCTGGGCGCGACAGCGCAAAATCAGCAAAAGCGCGCGCCGCATCGGGATTGCGCGCGCCCCGGATAATCGACATGCCGATCAATTCCATCGCGGTCCCTTCGCAGGGAATAATAGTTTTCAGCGGCGCGCCGCGTTTGATTTCCGGCGCCATGCCATGAAGAAAGGCGATGGCAACGCCGGTTTCCCCCAACGCCAGCGCTTTCACCGGCGCTGTTCCCGACTTGGTGAATTGATTGACGTTGCGCGCCAGCGCTTTCAGATAGTCAAACCCGGCGGCTTCGCCGAGCCGTTCCAGCGTCATCGCCATGAACAGATAGGATGTGCCGGAGGCCTGCGGATCGGCCATCTGCACTTCGTCCCGGAAGCGGGTGTCCGTCAGGTCTGCCCAGCAACGCGGCGGCGCAATATTCTTCGCCGCCAGCACTTTTTCATTATAACCGATGCCCAGCGCACCGGCATACACCGCCGTGGTGCGATAGCCGGTGCTTTCCGCATGGGCTTTCGCCCACGGCTCAAGCATAGCGATTTCCGGCGAGCGGTATGAGTCGAGGAGATTGTCGGTCGCCGCCGCCCAATGCGCATCGACGGGGCCGCCCCACCATACGTCGCCCTGCGGGTTGGCCGCTTCCGCGCGAATCTGTGTCAGAAATTCATTGGTGCTTTTGCGCACCATGCGCACGGTGATGCCGGATTGCTTTTCAAACGCCACCGCCAATGCGCGGCATTGCTCTTCGAGATTGGAACAATAGAAATCAAGTTCGCGTGCTTGCGCCCGCACAGTGCCGGGCGTCAGCGATGAGGCGGCAACTCCGGCCAGCGCCGCCACCGCAAGGACGGGGAGGTTGCGCAGGGAAACATAGCCAGCAGGCGCCATCACTTCGCCAGCGATTTCACATCGGTATCGAATTTCTTGAGCAGGCGCGACCGTTCCTCCGGCTTGCCCCAGCGCATCGTGTCATAATCAATCAGCTTGAGGTCAGCGAATTTCGGCGCATCCGGCGAAAGCTGTGACCCCTTGTTGGACGAGATCGAATTGATCTTCAGCTTGGCGTTAATGTCCTGCGCCGCCGGCGACAGGGTAAAATCCACAAATTTCCGCGCCGCCTCGGTGTTCTTGCCGCCCTTGATGACCGACACCGAGCCGGTCTCGTAGCCCGTGCCCTCGCACGGCGCGATGACAGCGATCGGTGCGCCCTGCAATTTCTGCGTGATCATGTCATGCATGAAGGCGATGCCAACGGCGGTTTCGCCCAAAGCCGTCGCCTTCACCGGCGCGATGCCGGATTTGGTGTATTGGTTGATATTCTTGTGCAGGGCTTTCAGATAATCGAAGCCCTTGTCCTCGCCCAGCCGCTGCACCGTGGTGGCGAGAAACACATAGGCGGTGCCGGAGGAAGCCGGGTCGGCGATCTGCACCTCATCCTTGAATTTGGCGTCAAGCAGATCGGCCCAGCATTTCGGTTCCGGCAAATTCTTTTTCTTCAGCACATCCGTGTTGACGCCGATGCCGAGCGCGCCGAGATAAATGCCGGATGTCTTGTAGCCGGATTTTTCCGCATGCATCTGTGCCCAGGGCAGAAGCTCCCCGAGCTTTGGTGATTTATATTCATCCAGCAGCCCCTCGGCCGCCGCCTGCAAATGCGGTTCGCCCGGCCCGC
>JBOFFO010000155.1:0-2605 GCA_051648665.1 Beijerinckiaceae bacterium
GCTTTCAGACGCGCCTTGAAGCCTGGGTCGCGCCAGGCCCGCGCGATCACCCGCGCGCCATTGCGCGGGCCGATTTTATGGGCGTAGGTGTCGATGATCACATCAAGCGCAGCGGGGTCAATATACCCCTTTTCGACCAGCAGCGATTCAATCGCCTTCACACGGCGCGTCATCGCCTCATCGTCAATGAGCGCCGGTTTGCCGCCGGTGCCGCAGCAGGTGGAAGCCATATCGCGGGTCCGTTGATCGTGCAGCGCGTATCCATGCATCATGGACGGGCGCGCGGCGTCAGATTAGCATGCGGGCTTATTTTCACAACGCGCGATTGTTTCATTTCGCTGATGGAGGTTGGGATGGTCCGCCCGCTGTTTTCCCTGTTGCTGGCCCCCGCGCTGGTTGTTGTCAGTGCTTTGCCCTTGCCGCCTGTGCAGGCGCAAATGCCGGCGCCGCGTGCGGCAGCCCAGCCGGATGAATTGCAGCAGGCCATCGCGAAATCCAATGCCTATGTGCAACTGCTCAACCGCACCCTGCGCGGCAAGGAATCGTGGAACCGCTACACAAGCTGGGTCAATGTCAAAACAGGACCGACTGGCAAGGAGCGGATTATCTACGGCCTTTACAGCCTTTACGACGTGAAGGGCGAGGTGGAAAAAGCCCGTGCAGCGATAAAGCAGCCGCCGGCGATGCCGGCGCTCGATGTGGCGATGGACAAATATATCGTGGACTATGAAGCCTATGCGGCTGTCATCGGGCCGATGGAAAAATACTACGAGCGCAAGGATTACATGGCCGACAAGATGGCGGAGGGCAAAACCTTTCACGCCAAGGTTACGCCTCTGGCGCAGGCCTTTCTCGCTTCGCGCGACGCGGCTGACAAGGCAATGGCGGTGATCAAGGCCGATCTCGACCAGCGTGAGCTGGCCGATATTGAAAAGCGCGAAGGCAAGGCGGCGCGCTGGCATATGCGCAACGTGATGATCGAGACACGCCGCATGGTTGATCTCCTGCCGAGCGGTGAAAATCCGGTGGTCAATCTCGCCGCCTTCGATGCCGCTCTGGAACGCTACAGCGCAGCTGTCAAAGAGTTCGATGCCTATGGCGGCGCCAATCCCGGCGCATTCAGCACCATGGATTCGCGGCCCGGCAATTATCTGGGAAAATTGCGCGAGTTCCGCAACAAAATCGGTCGCACGAAGGGCGATGCGCGCCGCGCCAATGCCGGCATGGAGCTGACCTGGCTGATCAATGACTACAACATGATGGTGTCGATGGCCGACATGGCCGCGCGCATGCGGCGCTGAGGACTCGCGTCAGCGCGGGCAGCGGAAGGGCAGAAATGTGCTGGCCGTTCCCGCATTCATGGCGCGGATGGTAAGGATATTGGCGAACGCCAGCTCCTGTGGCGATCGTGGGCAGACTCGGCCCGGAGTCGGGCAGCCCTGTTTGAGAAATTCCTCATGCGCCGCGATAAAATCCGCGCTCAGGCCGGCATGGCCGAGGCGGCGTAACGCCTCACGCCAATCCGCGCTGTAGCGTTCGCATTTGAGACGCGGCCAGTCCTGCGCATCGGCGGGCTGCGCGCTGGCGGCCGGAGGGGCTGCCAACACTGTCACGATTGCAGCCAGCGCACCGAAGCGGTGCGCCATCAAATCCCCGCTGCGCCGCCGTCCGAGCGCGGGTCGTGCCCGGCCTCGACGCGCCCGTCAGGGTGCTTCACCAGCAGGCCGCAATGGCCGAAATCATCCTTGTAAGGCTGGTCGCTGACCTCGACGATTTGCCCGACCTGTTCCAGTTTTTTCACGATGGATGAATCCATACGGTTCTCCATCTTCAGCGAGGTGTTGGCCGACCCCCAGGTCTTTCCAAGCAGGAAGCGCGGCGCGTCGAGCGCCTCGTGAATCGGCTGGCCCATCGCCCAGCGCGTGAAAATCTGCGCCTGGAATTGCGGCTGCCCGTCGCCACCCATCGCGCCGTAGGACACGATGCGGCCGTCGGCAAATTTCGCCAGCGGCGGATTGAGCGTGTGGAACGGGCGGCGGCCCGGTTCGAGCGGATTTTTCGCATTCTTGTCGAGCGAGAAGGAGACGCCGCGATTTTGCAGCAGCAGGCCGGTTTTTGGCAGCACGCAGCCGGAGCCATATTCCCAGTAAATCGACTGGATGTAGGACACAGCAAGGCCATTGGCGTCGATCGCGCCCATCCAGATCGTGTCGCCCTTTTCCGGGGCCATCGGGAACGGGGCGGCGCGGTCCATGCTGATCTGCGCCGCTTCCTTGGCGAGCCATTCCGGCGACAGATATTTGTTCAGGTCGTGCGTGAGCTTGTCGAAGTCCGTGATGACCTGATCGCGGATGCGGAAGGCGCGCTTCGTCGCTTCCACCAGCGCCTGCATATGCTCAAAGGATCCAGCCTTCGTGACGCCGAGCTTTTCAAAAATGCCGAGGATGATCAGCGAGGCCAGCCCCTGCGTCGGCGGCGGGAAATTATAGAGCGTGACATCCTTCAGTTTCAGCGCCAGCGGATCGCGCCAGACTGAATTGTATTTTTCGAGGTCGGCGCGGCGCAGCGGCGAACCGATTTTTTCCGCATCCGCGCCGATCTCGCG
>JBOFFO010000156.1:0-2092 GCA_051648665.1 Beijerinckiaceae bacterium
ACGGCAGCCACTTCAACTCGACCGCAAAAATATAGATCAGGCCGATGCCAATGAGAAAGGTCGGCAGCGAAACGCCGACAAGCGAAACGCTCATGATGATGTTGGCGAGGATGCCGTCACGCCGGATGGCGGCGTAAACCCCGAAGGCGATGCCGACAACGACGGCAAAAATTGCGGACAGCACGGCCAATTCTATGGTGGCGGGCAGTTTCTCGGCGATCAGATCCGAAACCTTGCGGGCCTGGCGGTAGGAGATGCCAAATTCACCGCGCATGGCGTTGCCGACGAAGCGCAGAAATTGCACCGGCACGGGATCGTTCAACCCCAGCTTTTCCGTTAATTCGGCACGGTCCTGCAAGGTCGCTTCCTGTCCCATCATATTGGCGACCGGGTCGCCGACAAAGCGGAACATGGAGAAGGCGAGGGCAGCGACGGCGACAAGGACAAGCAATCCTTGTGCGAGACTCTTGATGGCGTATGCAAACATGGGATGGCGCCGGCGGCGCGCTGCTGCGCCGCCGGCCTTGGCTTATTTCTTGGCCGCTACGTCTTTGATCCAGACATTGTTGTCGGGATGGACGGGAATATCGACGTCATTCTTCATCGCATAGGCCAGTGTCTGGTGATGGATGGCAATGTAGAGTGTTTCGTCCTTCAGTTTCTTCCACAGGTCGGCGATGGTGGCGTTGCGCTTGTTCAGATCAATCTCCGAGGAAAGCGACTGAATTTTCTGATCCACCTCGGCGTTGGAATAACGCATGGCATTCCAGCCGCCGCGGGAGCCGGAGCGGGTGTGGTAGAGGAAGGAGAAGATATAATCGGAATCATACGGCGGCACGCCCCAGCCGAGCAGGAAGAAGTCCGTTTCCGGCGGCTGCTTCTGAATCAGCGTGAAGTGAATCGACTTTGACTGAGACACCAGATTCACTTTGATGCCGATCTGGCCGAGCATGCCGACGGCAGCCTGACAGATGCCTTCATCATTGATGTAGCGATCGTTCGGGCAGTTCAGTGTGATCTGGAAACCGTTGGGGTAACCGGCTTCGGCCAGCATCGCCTTGGCTTTGGCCACATCGACCTTGGGATAGGCGTCGATCTCTTTGGTGTAGCCATTGACGAACGGCGGCACGATGGCGCCGGCGGGAACGGACTGGCCGCGCATCACAACACGCTGGATCGCCTCGCGGTTGATTGCCATGTCCATGGCCTGCCGCACGCGCTTGTCGGCGAGCGGATTCTTGCCCTCGACATTGTCGCTCTTGAGATCGGCGTCGCCAACGTTCATGCCGAAAAAGATGGTGCGGTTTTCCGGCCCCTGATTGACGCGCAGCTTGGCGTCGCCCTTCAGGCGCTCAATGTCCTGCACCGGCACGTCCTGCACGAAATCGACCTCGCCGGACAGCATGGCGGCAACGCGCGTCGCATCCGCCTTCACCGGAGTATAGACAATTTCGGTTACAGCCAGTGGCGCTGAACCCTTGCCCCAGTAATTTTCGTTGCGCTTCATGACGGTCTTCACGTCAGGTTCACGCGAGACAAGCTGGAAGGCGCCCGTGCCATTGGCATTGCGCACGGCGAAGTTCTCTTCCTTCGCCTTGAAATCCTGCGGCTTCACCGCATTGTTTTTTTCGGCCCACGCCTTGCTCATGATGAAAGTGTTGGTGACGTTCTGCACCAGCAGCGGGCTTGGTCCCTTGGTTTTCACATGGACCGTGGAATCATCGACCTTGGTGACGGTATCGACGGCTGTCCACAATCCCTTGAAGTCCGATGTGGGTTCGCGCACGCGGTTGAGCGAGAACACAACATCGTCGGCAGTGAGAGCGGTGCCGTCATGGAATTTCACGCCCTGACGGATTTTGAACTCCCAGACCAGCGGATCGTTCGGCAGAATGCGCCATGACGTGGCGATGGCGGGAACGAGCTTGCCGTCAACAGCGCGCGTCGCGAGCGGTTCGTAGAGCTGGTGCAGCAGAGTCGAGGTCGGGCCTTCGTTCTGCGCGTGCGGATCGAGCGTCAGGGCGTCGCCGGAGCGCGACCATTTCAGCGTGCGCGCATCGACGCTGCTGACTGCCGCCAGCGATGTCGCGGC
>JBOFFO010000157.1:0-3656 GCA_051648665.1 Beijerinckiaceae bacterium
ACGTGGGCGCAGCCAGATCAGCCCATATTGTCTCTTAAAAATATCTCGATGCGAATCCGCTCCTGATCGCGGAGAATGGGCGCATTGTCGCACTGCGCCATGAGGATGCGCGCGGCTGACCGGGCTTCATGTCCGGCATTCTGATTGATGATGGCCGCCGCGATGCCAGACAATAACCATTGCCGCGCGCCATCCGTCAGCTCATGGGCAATCCACGTCAATGTGCGGGCGCGCTGGTGCCTGATGATAGCCTGGGCGATTCCTTCATTGCCCGCGCCGGCATTATAAAGGCCGATCACATCGGGATGGCTGCCCAGAATTTCGGAGACCAGCGCCGCGTTGCGGGCATCATTATCGCGCCCTTCAAAAACCGGCAGAACTGCCAGGCCCGGATATTCGCCGGAAATCACCTGCTGAAAACCGAAGCAGCGTTCAGCATGGTCGCGCAAGCCCATGGATCCGACGATCAGCCCGATTTTGCCCTGCTTTCCAGCCAGAAATCTGCCCATCAAAGATGCTGCGGTCCGGCCTGCTGCGGGATTGTCGATGCCGACATAATGCAAGCGTCCGGATGACGGCGCATCGGAGACGAGCGTGACCACGGGAAGTCCGCGCTTGACGAGGCTGTCGATGGCGGCGCGCACGCGCGGATGATCGAGCGCGACCAGAGCGACGCCCGCATAAGCCGATGGGACAGACTCCAGTGCTTCGGACAGGAGGACAGGATCGAACACATCGACATGCCGCACATCGATGAACGCCATCTGCGGCACAAGCCATTCGGCGGTCGCCCGCACCTGCGCCTCCAGTTGCGCCATGAACGGGTTGGCCGTTGAGGGCAGCAAGAAAAGGAAACGATGGCTCTGATTGCGGGCAAGGCGGGCTGCGGCCGGGTTGGCGCGATAGCCAAGTTTCGCAATCGCATGTTCGACGCGCGCCACGGTAGGCGCGCGCACGCCGCTACGGCGATTCACAACGCGATCAGCGGTTGCCAGCGAAACCCCAGCTTCGCGGGCCACATCCTGAAGGGTGAATCGGCTGACTGTCATCCGCCGTTCTTTCCAGATCAGCGCGCCGCCCACAACATGCCGCGGACCATCAGCGTACGGATTTCAGGCACATCCAGTTCATAGGCGCGATGGCCAAGGGCTGAATAAAAGACGCGGCCCTGCCCAAACATTTTCTTCCAGACCTGCGGCATCACCACGCCCTTGGTCCACGGCGCATGTTCACCCGAAAATGTGGTTGTCGCCAGCACCTCAACGCCGGGATCGACATGCATGTAGTATTGCTCGGACCGATGCTCGAAACTGCTGATCCCCTGCATGATGGGATCATCCGGTCTGGTCACGTCCACGCGATAATCGATGATATTGCCGGGGTGGGCGACCCATTGCCCGCCGCACATGAACTGATAATCGACGGAATCGCGAAAAGCATCGCACATACCGCCATGATGGCCGGCGAGGCCCACGCCGCCCTTCACGGCTTCACACAGCGCTTGCGCTTCCGGCTTTTCGATTTTCGACATGGTGTAGATCGGGATGATCAGGGAATAATCCCTGATTGCAGGATCGAGAAACACTTCGGTTTTTGTTTCGACACGGACATCGAAACCTTCCGCCTTCAGCCAGCCGCGCACCATGGAGGCGCACAGATCAGGGTCATGCCCATGCCAGCCGCCCCAAACGATCATCGCCTTGCGTGTCATTGTCATATCCCATCAATCCAGTTGGCCATCCAACAATCCGGCCGGGATCATCGCCGGCCGCTCCACGGTTGTTTCAAGCATGACGCGGCGTCCTTCGTTTGATGAAATCTGGAACGCCTCCATCGCCTCGAGCGCATGCAGCGCAAGAGCGCCGCTGGCGCGATGCGGGCGGTTTGCGAGAATGGCAGCGGCCATGTCGGCCACGCCAATCGAACGGAATTCGCCGTCGGTATGGGCGTGGGTATGCGGTTTGGTTTCCCACTCACCACCGGTTTTTGCGAGCACGACCTCGCCGCCGAAGCGGTTCGGGTCCGGCACCAGCAGGCTTCCCTCCGTGCCATAAATTTCAATGGGTGTGTGCTTGTGCTTCGGCACATCGAAACTCATGAGAATGGAGATGACTGCGCCGGACTTGAATTCAAGCAGACCCGCCACATGGGTCGTGACCTCCACTGGTATGGTCTCGCCCTTCATCGGGCCGCTGCCAATGGTGCGCTCGTGGCGCGGTTGTGTCGCGGCGCCCATCACAGACGCAATGGGCCCCAACAACTGGATGAGATCGGTGATGTAATAGGGCCCCATGTCCAGCATCGGTCCGCCGCCGCGCAGATAATAAAAGCCGGGCGCCGGGTGCCAGCGCTCATGGCCGGGGCAGGCAAAAATCGCCGTGCCTGCTACCGGTTGTCCAATCGCGCCATCGTCAATCAGTTTCCGCGCGGTCTGATGCCCGCCGCCGAGAAATGTGTCCGGTGCACAGCCGACCCGGAGATTTTTCTGCGCCGCGAGATCCATCACCTTGCGCGCCTCGACCATGTTGACGCCGAGCGGCTTTTCCGAATGCACATGCTTGCCAGCGTTCAGGACCGCAAGGCTGACATCGGTGTGCGCCAGCGGCACCGTGAGATTGACGACAATCTCGATGTCATCGCGTTTCAGCATGTCATCGACACGCATCGCTGGAACGCCAAATTCGCGGCCGCGTTCTTCGGCCGGCGCGGTCCGCATGTCGGCAACCGCCTTCAGATCAATCTGCGGAAAGCGTTTCATGGCTGTCATATAGGCTTTGGAAATGACGCCGCAGCCGACAACGCCGACACCGATTTTTCTCATGACAGGCTCCGTGTTGAAAGAATGCGAACCATTGTCATCCCTTGACCGCGCCGGCGGTCAGGCCCGCGACGATGTGCTTCTGCGCGAACAGAAACAGGATGATGGTTGGCAGGATGGTGAGTGTGATGAAGGCCAGAATCAGATGCCACTCGGACGAATATTCGCCCTGATAAACCATGATGCCCAGCGGCCAGGGATACAGGCTGTCCGTGTTCAGCATCACCAGAGGCACCAGATAGGCATTCCATGAATGAACGAACGAAATCGTGCCGACTGTCGCCAGAATCGGGCGTGACAGCGGCAAGGTGACATAGCGGAAAAAATTGATGTAGCTGCATCCGTCCACCAGCGCGGCTTCCAGCAACTCTTCCGGCAAATCGCGGAAAAAGCGGCGCAGCAGCAGAATGCTCATGGCCAGGCTAAAAGCCACCTGCGGCAAGACAACGCCGAAATAACTGTCGAGCAGGCCCAGATCGCGCACCTTGATGAACAGCGGCAGGATCGCTGTTGCGGCCGGGAACAGAAGGCCCATCGTGATATAGTTCAGGATCATGTCGCGGCCGTAAAATTTGATGTGCGCGAACACGAAAGCGGCCATCGAGGCCACGATGAGGGTCAGCACTACGGTCAGGCAGGCGATAATCAGGGAGTTGCGCAACAATATCCAGTAACGCGGCGATGTCAGGATGCCGGCATAATTCTCCCATTCCCAGACCTGCGGCAGACCGAAGGGATTGGTGCGCAGTTCGCCCAGCGACTTGAAGCCGCCGAGCGCAGTCGCGACGAGCGGCGTCGCAACAAAAATCACCACTGCGCCGAGAAACAGCGCCTTGAA